>CAYUYN010000185.1:0-7824 GCA_964449185.1 uncultured Anaerolineales bacterium
CGGCGAGATGGCCGGGCCCCTGGCCGGCGAGCCCGCGCTGGTGGTGGGCGCCGGGCCGATTGGGTTGCTGGCGCTCCAGGCGCTGCGGGCGCAGGGCGCGGGCACGGTGTTTATTGCCGACCTCGACGAAGCCCGGCTGCGGATGGGCGCGGCGCTGGGTGGCGAGCCTATCAACCCGCGCTCGGCCGACGTGGCCATGATGGTCAAGGCCGCCTCGGGCGGCCACGGGGTGCCGGTGGCGGTGGATGCGGTGGGCGTGGCGGTGACGCGCGCGAGCTGCGTGAGCGCCACGCGCTCGGGCGGCACGGTGATCCTCACCGGCCTGCACGAAGAAACCAGCGCCATGCCGGCCGCGGAGATCATCCGCCGCGAGATCGTGCTGCGCGGCTGCTTCGCCTACTCGCCGGCCAACTTCGCCGAGGCCCTGCAAAGGCTGGCGCGCGGCGAGCTGCGGCTGGACCCCTGGATCGTCGAGGCGCCCCTGGCCGAGGGCGGGCAGTGGTTTGACCGCCTGATCGACGCGCCCGGCGCTGTGGCGAAGGTGCTGCTGGTGCCGTAGGACGGGCGCGGACCCGCCCTCCAGGAGACCCCCATTCCCTCCCCACACTCTTCCGCCCGGCCGGCGCGCGTGGGCGTCGTCGGCGCCGGCTGGTGGTCTACCTACAACCACCTCCCGGCCCTGCTGGCGCATCCGCGCGCCGAGTTGGCCGGCCTGTGCGACACCAACCCCGAGCGGCTCAAGGCGGCCGCGACCGCTTACGGCATCGAGCAGACCTACGCCACGCTCGACTCTATGCTGGCAGACGCCGATTTGGACGGCGTCGTCATCGCCACCCCGCACGCCACCCACGCCGCGCTGACGCGCGCCTGCCTTGAGCGCGGCCTGCACGTCCTGCTGGAAAAGCCCATGACGCTGTATGCCGCCGAGGCGCGGGCGCTGGTGGCGCTGGCCCGGTCGGCCAACCGCGAGCTGATCATCGGCTATCCCTGGCACTTCGCCCCACAGGTGATCCGCGCGCGCGAGATACTGCGGTCGGGAGCCTTGGGCGCCGTGCAGTACGTCTGCTGCACACTGGCCTCCAGCGTGGCCGGGCTGCTGGGCGGCGACGAGCACTATCTCGACCACGCCGAGGTCTACCCCGTGCATGGGCCGGGCGCCGTCTACAGCGATCCCGTATTATCGGGCGGCGGGCAGGGGCATTTGCAGATCACGCATGCGGCCGGGCTGATGTTCTTTGTCACCGCCCTGCGGGTTCAGCATGTGCTGGCGCTGATGCACAACCACGGCCTGCCGCTGGACCTGGTGGATGTGATGGCGGTGGCGTTTGAGGGCGGGGCGCTGGGCATGGTGGGCGGCTCGGGCAACAGCCCCACGCACAAGCTGGACTTGATGGTGCGCTGCGAACGCGGCGGCCTGGACCTGGACGCCGACACCCAGACCCTGGTGGTCTCTCACGCCGACCGGACGCAGCAAACGTATGGACCCTCGACCGAGGCCCAGCCGCCTCTGCGCACGGCCACCACGCACAACCTGATCGACGTGATTCTGGGCACGGCCCCCAACGGCTCGCCGGCCGAGACCGGCTGGCGCACGGTGGAATTGCTGGACGCGGCTTATCGTTCGGCCGCGCGGCAGGGCCAGGCCGTGTGGGTCAACGACTTGTATTCCAATGAGGCCACTGCATGAAAATCACCGACATCCGCGCCCTGCGCTGCACCCCGCCGCCGCACACGCCCGCCACACGGCCGCGCCGCCAGTCGTGGCACTACACGGCCGAAGTGGCGAACCCCATGTCGGGCTATCCCCAGGTCAAGGCCCACCGCAGCCTGTGGCTGCCTTCGATGGAAGAGGTCTGGTGCCGGGTGACGCTGGAGGACGGCACGGTGGGCCTGGGGCAGACCATCCACGGGCGGGCGGTGGCGGCCGTGATTGACGACCACCTGGGCCCGCGGCTGACCGGCGCGAACTGCCTGGAGGTCGAAACGCTCTCCGATATGATGCAGCGGCTGACCAAGCCCTACGGCACGGGCGGGCTGGCGGCCTTTGCCATCAGCGCCATCGACCTGGCGCTGTGGGACGCGCGCGGCAAGCTGGCGGGCAAGCCGGTCTACGAACTGCTGGGCGGCGGGCCGAGCCGCGAGCCGCTGTTTGCCTATGCCACCGGCAACGACGTGGACTGGTATCAGGAACTCGGCTTCCGCGCCTTCAAGTTGGCCTGCCCCTACGGTCCCGCCGATGGCTGGGCGGGGCTGCGCAAGAACGAGGCCTTTGTGGCCCAGGCGCGCGAGCAGATCGGCGCCGAGTGCGACCTGATGCTCGACTGTTGGATGGCCTTTGACGTGGACTACGCCGTGCGGCTGGCCGAGGTGCTGCGCCCATACCGGCTGACCTGGATGGAAGAGTGCCTGATCCCCGAGGACTTCGACGGGCACCTGGCGCTGCGCGAGCGGCTGCCGTGGCAGACCCTGACGACCGGCGAGCACTGGTTTACCCCCGAGCCCTTTCACTGGGCCAGCAGCCACCGCGTGGTGGACATTTTGCAGCCCGACATTACCTGGTGCGGCGGCGTGAGCATGACGCAAAAGATCGCCGGCATCGCCGCGGCCGGCGGCCAAAAAGTGATCCTGCACGGCGGCGGCAACACGGCCTATGGCCAGCACTTCAGCTACGCGACGCGCGCCGTGCCCTGGTGCGAGTTCTTCGTCGCTTCGCCGCCGGGCGTGCCCCTGGAGCAGGCGGGGCACTGGCCGGGGCTGGCGCTGCCCAAGGACGGCCGCGTGCGGCCGAGTGACGCGTCTGGCTTTGGCCTGGACATTCCGCCGGAGTGGTTGACGCCCTATGGTTAAACCGCGATGATCATCACCCTCGGCTGTCACCTCTGGACCTTCCCACAATGCACCGTGGCCGAGGCCGCCGGCATCATCCGCGCGCTGGGGCTGGCGCACATGGACCTGGGCAACGCCCGCGACTTCGACCCGGTCTACATCGCCGCCCACGTGGCCGAGGAGGCCGCGCGCCTGAACCGAATCAAAGCCGAGCACGGCCTGACCTTTGTCGACGCCTTCCCGCACGTCGGGCCAGCCTATTCCCTCAACCACCCAGACCCCGCCCTGCGCGCCGCGCACCGCCCGGTGCTGACCGCCTTCCTGGACTTTGCGGCGGCCATTGGCTTGTCGGGCGTCACCTTCAGCCCCGGCCGCTACTGGGCCGGGCAGACGCCCGCGGCCGACTTCGAGCGCGCCGCCGGCGAGCTGCGCTACCTGGTGGCCGAAGGCACTCAGCGCGGCCTGCTCATGCGCATCGAGCCGCACATCGAAAGCGTCACCTGGACGCCGGACCTGGCGCTGGACATGCTGGCGGCGGTGCCCGGTCTCTCGCTGACGCTCGACTACTCGCACTTCACCTTCCACGCCATGCCGCTGGAGCACATCGCCCGGCTCGATCCGTACGCCACCCACTGGCACGCGCGCCAGGCCGGCCATGGCAACGGGCAGGCTCGCCTGGCCGATGGCGTCATTGACTTCGCCAGGATTATCCACGGCCTCCAAGCGCGCGGCTATGCCGGCACCGTCTGCCTGGAGTACGTGCACGGCGATTGGGTTGGGCTGGATGGCGTGGACTGCGTGAGCGAGACGGTGAAGCTGCGGGACGAGCTGCGGCGGTGGCTTTAAGAGTTACGACGTCAGCCGCGCCATGACCGGATCGAGCGCGGCGGTCAGGTCGCGATAGTTGGCGACCAGGGCGGCATAGCGCGCGGTCAGGTCAGCCTGCGGCTGATACTCACGGTCGAACCGCAGGAAGGCCGGCTCGTCATCCACGCGGTCCCAGCCACGGGCCCGCGCCGCGATCAGCGCGTCGCCGCGCAGGGTGCTCAAGTCGGAGTCGACCAGGCGCCGATAGCGCGAGCCCAGGACGTTGGCTTTGAGCTGGTTCCAGAAGTCACTGCGCGAGCCGCCTCCGGCCACAAACACTTCCCGCAATTCCAGGTCGGCGCTCAAGCGCTGGAGATGGGTCTTGGCCAGGCTGTAGTCCATCGCGTGGCTTTCGAGCAGCGACCGGTAGAAGTGGGCGCGGGTATAGCCCAGGCCAAAGCCCAGCCAGGCCCCGCGCGTGGCCGGGTTGGGCGGGGAGGGGCGGCCGCTGAGGTGGGGCACGGCCAGCACGCCGCCGCTGCCGGGCTCCACGGCGCTGGCCTGCCGGTCCATGGCGGCATAGGCGCCGTCCACGCCCACGCCCTGCACCAAGTCGGGGCAGAACGCGTCGATGAACCAGCGGTGGGTGCGGCCAAAGTGGTTGACGTGGATCACGAACCAGCCCGGGGAGGTGGGCGACTTCATGTTGATGAAGTATTGGTCGGTGACGTCCGGCAGAAAGCGGTCGGAGTAGGCGCCCAGGGCGCAGGAGGTGCCCGAGAGGTCTAGGGCCAGGCCCTGCCGGTTCATGCCCGAGCCGGCGTAGGTCGCCGCGCCGTCGCCCGCGCCGGCCAAAATCTGCACGCCGCGCGGCAGGCCCAGGTCGTTGGCCAGCCGCCGCTCCAGCACGCCGATCACGCTGTCCGACGCCACCACGCGCGGCAGCTTACGCATCGGCAGGCCCAGGGCGCCCAGCAGGTCGCTCTCCCACGCGCCGGTGACGGCGTTCATGGCGCCGTTGACGCTGGCAAAGGTCAGGTCGGTGAAGGCCGCGCCCGCCTTCAGGCCGGCCAGCCGGCCGCCCAGGTAGCCGTTGAGGCCCACGAACTTGTCCAGGCGCGCATAGGCCTCGGGGTAGTGGTCGCGCCAGTAGAGCATCTTTTCGAGCTGCGCCGTGAGGCCGCCGCAGTGCTCGAGGATGTAAGCCGCATGCGGCTCGATCAGCGCGCGGCAGACATTGCTGCGCGGGTCCAGCACAGCGTCAAAGTGGCCGACCGGGTTCCAGTCGGCGTCGATGCCCAGCACCCCGCCCATCTGGCCGCTGCACACAATCGCCACCACCCGCCGCGCCGACTCGCCCAGCCGGCCCACCACTTGCCGCGCCAGGTCCAGCGCGCAGGCCTCGAAGAACGCCGGGTCCTGCTCCACCAGCCCCGGCGCCGGATAGTGCAGGCGGTTTTCGACGTGGGCGTGGTGCAGGCAATTGAGGCGCTCATCAAAGGCCGCCGCCTTGATGCCGGTGGTGCCCAGGTCGAGGGTGAGAACAATTTCGTTTGGCGTGGTCATATAGTCGCGTCAGGCCTGGCTTGGCCTGGATATCCAAGGCGGGCACACACTACCTTGGTTTCATCCCCAACAACGACTGCGGGCTTTCGTACAGCACGCTCCGCGCAATCGAGACCGCCTCGTCGAACTGGTACTGACCGCGTTCCACCCGCGCCGCCAGGGCTTGGGCCAGCAGCTGCCGCACGACCAGCCACTTGCCGTAGGTCCACTCCACGCAGTAGGCATCCGAGAAGAACGCAATCTGCTTGTTGGCCGGCACCATGTCGAGCCGCTCGTCGATGATCTGCGTGATGGCGCTCGGGAAGAAGTTGTGCCACCAGTAAGCGGCCAGGCTGAAGTTGGGCAGCTCGCGCGCCATGGTACACAACGCCTGGTTGGCGTGCCGCGTGGCGTTGAGCACTTGAAAGCGCAGCGTGGGATGGCGGGCGATTGAGTCGGCCAATTGCGCCAGGGTATTCTGCGACAGGCGCGCGCCGGTCTCGAAGGGCAGGGGCTCGGCGCCCAGGCTGAACTGGAAGACGAGCTCGTGCGCGTGCGGCTCCAGCGCCGTCAGGAAGGCCTCGTGCACGTAGCCCGCGTACAGGCTGCGCTCGGCCAGCCCGGCCCGCGGGCGGCGCGCCAGGGCGGCCTCCATCTCCGCATCGCTGACCACCCGGTAGTCGATGTCGGTGGACAGGTGGGTGGCCATGGAAACCACTTGGCCATACGGGATGGTATTGACGTAGTGCTGGAGGGCGGCGTGGACATCGGCCAGGGTGTGGATGGTGCGGTCGGTGGCCGGGCGCGGGCCGGCGCCTATCGGCACGGAGCCGGCGGGCGACTTGCCCCAGCAGCGCTCCAGCTCGTACAGCGCCGTGTCGTACTCCCCCCACTGCGTGCGCGTAAAGAACCCCCACTCCAGCGAGTATTGCAGCCGCTCGTCGTCGGCCCCATCGCCGCGCCGCGCAAACTCCGCGCCGGTGCGCCGCACGTGGATGCGGTCGAGAATGGAGTGCTGCCAGGCGCGGTCATCGGCGCGCTCGCGCACTAAGGCATCCAGGGTGCGCCAGTTGTCGGCCGTGAGGGGCGCTTCCCAGGCGTACAGGTCCTTCAGGATCAGCCGCAGGGTCCAGCTCATGGCCGTGTTGCGGATGTGGGGCAGGTAGGGGATGGCTTCCGCGAGGCGCTGATGGGCCTCGGCTTGGTCGGGCCAGTTGGGGAACTCGGTCAGCCGCCGGCCGCTGGGGCAGCCGGCGCCGTACAGGTCGCTGATGACCATGTGGTACAGCAGCAGGTCGTGCAGGCCGCGCGCCGCCAGCCGCCCGCCCGCGAGGTGGGTGTGCACATCGATGAGGGGCAGCTCGGCCAGGGCCAGCTCAAGATCGTGCCGCAGGGTGGCGGAGTTCATGGGTCAGGCTCCTTCAAGTGAGATGAACGCCCTTACGCGGGCAGGGGGTACTGCCCAAACTCGCGCGCCTCTTGGTACATGGCCACCACATTCTCCGGCGGGATGTCGTGCTGGATGTGGTTGCACGGCGCCAGAATAAAGCCGCCGCCCGGCGCCAGGGCGCGGATGCGCTTGCGCACGTCTTCGCGCACAAAGGCCTCGTCGCGGTTGAGCACGGTCTGCACGTCCATGGCGCCGTGGAACGACAGGCGGTCGCCAAATTCCTGCTTGAGCTTGGCGGAGTCCATCAGCCGCGCCGAGGGCTGGATGGGGTTCAACACATCCACGCCGCAGTCGATCAGGTCGGGGATCAGGGCGTGGACGTTGCCGTCGGTGTGGAAGATGATTTTGACGTGCGGGGCGACCTTGTGGATCGAGTCAAAGATGTACTTCTGCGACGGCTTGAACAGTTCGCGCCAGGTCTTGGGCGAGATGAGCGGCTGCAATTGCGCGCCCAGGTCGTCCTGGGCCTCCACCATCTGCACGTACGGCCCCACGATCTTGAGGGCGTTGGTATACACCTCGACGTAGATCTCGGCCATGATCTCGATCATGGCGCGGCAGTAATCCGGGTCGAGCGCCAGGTCCATCATAAACTGCTCCATGCCGCGCAGGTCGCCGCCCTTATCCAACAGGCCGCCGCGGATGCCCGGCCGGCGCAGCGCGATGGCGTAATTCGTGTTGTGGTACAGGTTCTCGGCCTGTTCCTTCAGCCCGGCCAGCTCGCCAAACTGCTCGGCCTTGGGCCAGGGGTAGTCGCGCAGCTCTGCGATGGTGTTGAGCTCCGCCAGGGGCGGGCCGGCGGGGTGGGTGTAGCCCGGGCCGGACACATACAGCGTGCCCCAGGCGTCCACAAACTGCGCCTCTTCGTCGTTGATGGGCGTCAGCTCGTGCGTGGTCTCGAAAAACACGCGCCGGATGTCGATGTCGAGGGCTTCGAGGATGCGCTCGTCGTAATAGTTGGCGCCCAGGCCCTGGCGGAAGGGCGGAATGTCGCCCTGGAGGCCCAGGTGTTCCTTGAGCGCAAAGTACGAGCGGTCGGTGAGCATCCCGGCGTGAAAGAACAGGTCGATCGGCACCCGGTCGGGCTCTTCGTGGTTGAGCGCCTTGGCGACGCGCTCGCGGGGGGTCAGCATAGAGGGAGGCCTCCTTGGGTCCGGTGAGTGGGGGTTGTCATCCCGTAGGGGCACCCCCCTGTG
>CAYUYN010000186.1:0-7824 GCA_964449185.1 uncultured Anaerolineales bacterium
CGGGTCCCAAGCTTACGCCCGACGCGGCCGGCCTGCTGGAAGCTGCCCGCGCGCTGGGCTGTGTGCAGTTGGACCCGATCAGCGCGGTGGACCGGAGCCACCGGCTGGTGTGGTTTAGCCGCGTGGGCGCCTACGACCGCACCGAGCTGGACCGGGTGGTGTACCAGGAACGGCACATGTTTGAGTATTGGGCGCACTGCGCCTCCTATGTGCTGACCGAGGACTACCCCCTCCACCGCCACCTGATGCGCGGCTATCAGCTGACGGGCGACCAACTCTCCGAGCGCACGCGCGCCTGGCTGCAGCAAAACGACCCGCTGCGCCGGCACCTGCTGCGCGAGATCCGCCGGCATGGGCCGGTGCCGTCACGGCTGCTCGAAGAGAGCGGGGAGCAGCCCACGGCCTGGGTGTCCACTGGCTGGACGTCGGGCCGCAACGTCTCGCGCATGCTGGACCTCCTGCTCATGCAGGGCACGCTCGCCGTGGCCGACCGGGCGGGGGGCCAGAAGCTGTGGGACCTGGCCGAGCGTGTGCTGCCGCCGTGGACCCCGCGCGACCGGCTGAGCGAGCGCCAGGCGGTGCGCCGCGCGGCGGAGAAGGCCGTGCGCGCGCTGGGCGTGGGCACGGCGCGCCACATCAAGCAGCACTTTATCCGCGGGCGCTACCCGGGCCTGCCGGCGGTGCTGGCCGACCTGGAAAAGAAGGGGCGCCTCACCCGCGTGGCGGTGCGGGACATGCCCGGCAGCCAGGGCCAGGCCGAGCCCTGGTACGTCCACACCGATGACCTGCCGCAGCTCGAGCGCCTGGCCAACGGCGATTGGCAGCCGCGCACCGTGCTGCTCTCGCCCTTCGATAATCTGATCTGCGATCGGGCGCGCTCCGTGCAGCTCTTCGATTTTGACTTCCGCATCGAAATCTACGTGCCGCCCGCCAAGCGCAAGTATGGCTACTACGTGCTGCCCATCGTCCACGGCGACCGCATTATTGGCCGGGTGTCGCCGCTGATGGACCGGGCCCGCAACCGCCTGCTGGTCGAAGCGGTCTACGCCGAGCCCACCGCGCCCATGACCCGCACCACCGGCCGCGCCGTGGCCGGAGCCATCCGCGAGCTGGCCGGGTTCCTGCGGGCCGAGTCGATTGACTACGACAGCCAGCGCGTGCCGGAGGGGTGGCGGAGGGACTTGAGCGGGTGATTACCGCTTCTCCCCTTGCACTATCCGCCCTCTCGTGGGAACATAAACATCTGTTCTCACCGGCCTGGCCGGTCTGAATTTTACCCAATGAGACTGAAATGACCGAGCAATCCATCACATCGCCGGCCACGAACGGCGCGGCGCCACTCAGCCCGCGCGACCGCGTGCGGCGGGCGCTCAGCCACGCCGAGCCCGACCGGGTGCCGACCGACTTCCTGGCGACGCCTGAAATCTGGCGCAAGCTGGGCGAACACCTACAGCTCGCGCCGGCGGCGGTGAGTCTGGCGGATTACTTCCAACCCGAAAAAGAGGCGCTGCTGCGTCATTTCGAGATCGACACGCGGCTGCTGTCCTACGATATGTTCGTCAAGCCGCCCGACAGCGTGCTGGAGCCGGGCGCGGTGGTGGATTTTTGGGGCTCGCTGGAGCGCTCCACGCCCAACCGCATGTGGCGCCAGCGCCTGCCCGACGGCACCGCCCGCGACATCTTCGGCAAGCACCTCAAGGTGGTCTACAACCAGTTTGGCGCCTACGAAGAGTTTGCCACCTGGCCGCTCAGCGCCGCCACGACGGTCGAGGAGCTGCACAGCCACCCCTGGCCCGAGCCCGATTGGTGGGACTTCAGCCCGCTGCCGGGCATCCTGAACGAGCTGGACCGCGAACAGCAGTATCACGTGCGCTTCCGCATCGGCTCGGTGTTCGAGATTGCCTGGCAATTGCGCGGCATGCAGGAGTTCCTGCTCGACCTGGGTCTGCAGCCCGAGATCCCGCGGTACATCATGTCGCGCCTGGCCGAGGTCTACGTGGAAAACACCCGCCGCGTGCTCGACCTGGTGGGCGACCGGCTGGACATGGTCTACTTCTACGATGACGTGGCCACCCAGAACTCGCTGATGATCTCGCCACAGATGTGGCGCGACTACGTGCGGCCGCACCACGCCCGCCTGGTGGAGCTGGCGCACGCGCGCGGCCTCAAGGTGATGTACCACTGCGACGGCGCTATCTACCCGCTCATCCCCGAGCTGATCGACCTCGGCATTGACCTGCTCAACCCCATCCAGCCGGACGCCAAGAACATGGACGGCCGGCGGCTGAAGGCCGAGTTTGGCGACCGGCTGGCCTTCCACGGCGGCATTGACATCAACCACACCCTGCCGCAGGGCACGCCCGACGAGGTGCGCGCCGAAGTGCGCGATCGGGTGGTGAACCTTGGCCGGGGCGGCGGGTACATCATGTGCAGCTCGCACCATATTCAGCCGGATACCCCGCTGGAGAATGTGCTCGCCATGTATGAGGTCGGGCTGCGGTATCGCGACGCTGAGGCTGTGACAAGGTGAGAGGGTGACGCTCCAGACCGTAGCCTGTCAGCTCCACGAACCACTGACCACTGACCACTGACCACTTCTATGGAGCCCATTCGCGTCCTGCACTTCGCCGACCTGCACGTCGGCATGGAAAACTACGGCAAGCTGGATGCGCAGACCGGCATCTCCAGCCGCATCCGCGACTTTTTGGACCGGCTGGACGAAGTGGCGGCCTACGCGCTGGATCACGACGCCGACCTGGTGATCTTCGCCGGTGACGCCTTTAAGACGCGCGACCCCGACCCCACCCAGCAGCGCGAGTTCGCCCTGCGGATGAAGAAGCTGGCCGACCACGCGCCGGTCTTTATCCTGGTGGGCAACCATGACATTCCCGGCATCGCGGCGCGCGCCACCTCGGTCGATATTTTCCGCACGCTGGCGGTGGCCAACATCACCGTGGGGCGCGCCATCGGCTCGCAGGTGGTGCAGACCAAGCGCGGGCCGGTGTTTCTGGGCTGGGTGCCGTTCCCGGTGCGCAACCGCCTGCTGTCGCAGGAAGAGTACCGCGGCGCCTCGGTGGAAGAGCTGGACCGCGCCGTGGAGCGCATGGTCAGCGGCTGGCTGGAAGACCTGGCGCGCTTGGCCGAGCAGCACGACATGCCCCGCGTGTTGGTGGGGCACTTCTCGGTCAGCGGCGCCACCTTTGGCTCCGAGCGGACCGTCATGCTCGGGCGCGATTTGGTCATCCAGAAGTCATCGCTGGCCGACCCGGCCTGGGACTATGTGGCCCTGGGGCACATCCACAAGCATCAGAACCTGACGCCCAAGACCGCCCTGGCCGCCGACCCGCGTCTGCCGCCCATCGTCTATTCAGGCTCGCTGGAGCGCATCGACTTTGGCGAAGAGGTGGAAGACAAGGGCTTCTGCTGGCTCAACCTGGTGCGCGGCGCCACCACCTGGCAGTTTATCCAGGTGAAGGCGCGGCCTTTCCGCACCATCAAGGTGGACGCGCGCGAGGCAGCCGACCCCACCGCCGCCGTGTTGGCCGCCATCGAGTCGCGCCGCATCGAGGGCGCCATCGTGCGCGTGTCGGTGCAACTGCGCGAGGGCCAGGAAGCCTCCCTGCACCGGCGCGAGATCGAGCAGGCGCTGGCGGCGGCCAATGCCATCGCCGCCATCAGCGTGGAAGTCGAGCGCGAAACCCGCCTGGTGGGCCTGGGCAACAGCCCCGAGGCGCTTACCCCGCTGCAATGGCTGGACCGCTATCTTTCGTCTAGAAACAAGCCGCCCGAACGGCTCAAGCGCCTGTTGGAAGCGGCCGAGTCCCTGTTGGAGGGCGGCAGTGCGGGCTGACCGTCCGAATCCGTCTGCAGCGGCCAGCCGCTGCTGTTGTTCGTAGGAGAATTCGTCAGATGACGTCGATTACTAAACCCGCCGAGCGCGCGGCCCTGGCCGCCGCCCAACCGCAAGCGTGGCAGTCCCTCGTGGCGCCCTATCAGCAGGCCGATTACTGGCGCAGCCTGTGGGAAGTGGCCAACACGTTTGCGCCGTTCCTGGTGTGCTGGTACCTGGCCTACCGCAGCCTGGCCGTGTCCTATTGGCTCACCCTGGGCCTGGTGGTGCTCACGGCCGGCTTCCTGATCCGCATATTTATCATCCTGCACGACTGCGGCCACGGCTCGTTCTTCAAGTCGCAGCGGGCCAACGATTGGGTCGGCTTTGTGGCGGGCCTCTTCACCCTCACCCCGTATTTTCAGTGGCGCCACGACCATGCCCTGCACCATGCCGGTTCCGGCGACCTGGACCGCCGCGGGGTGGGCGATGTGTGGACGCTGACCGTCAAGGAATACCAGGCGCTGCCCTGGAAGCGGCGCGTGTTCTACCAGATCTATCGCAACCCGATCGTGATGTTCATCATCAGCCCGTCGATACTGTTCCTGGCGGCGCACCGCTTCATGTCTCCCAGCAGCGGCCCGCGCGAGCGCATGAGCGTGCACGTCACCAATGTGGCCGGCCTGGCCGTGTTCATCGGGCTGAGCCTGCTCATCGGCTGGCAGGCCGTGCTGCTGGTGCACCTGCCCGTGCTGTTTATCTCCTCCACCGCCGGCGTCTGGCTGTTCTACGTGCAGCACCAGTTCGAAGACACCTACTGGGAAGAGCATTCCGATTGGAAGTACGCGGCCGCCGCGCTGCAAGGCAGCTCGTATTACAAGCTGCCCAAGATCATCCAGTGGTTCACCGGCAACATCGGCCTGCACCACATCCACCACCTCAGCCCCAAGATTCCCAACTACAACCTCGTGCGCTGCTATGCAGAGAACCCGCTCCTGCGGCAGGTGACCGTGGTCACGTTCTGGGAAAGCCTGCGGACCATGTTCTTGAAGCTGTGGGACGAGGAGCGCGGGAGGCTGGTGGGCTTCCGGCAGGCCGCGCGGCGCCCGGCCGACCCGGCCGGCTAGAACCACGCTCCATGATCCCGCTGCGTCTCGAGATCACCAACTTCCTCGCCTACTGCAACCCAGCCCCGCTGGACTTCACCGGCATCCATGTGGCCGTGGTGGTGGGCGAAAATGGCGCGGGCAAGTCTTCGCTGCTGGATGCCATGACCTGGGCGCTGTGGGGGCGCTCGCGCGCCAAGACCGACACCGAGCTGGTCCACCAGGGCCAGAGCGAGATGCGCGTGCAGTTCACCTTTGCGCTGGGCGATCAGCAGTACCGCGTGCTGCGTTCCAAGCGCGTGGGCAAGGGCGCCGGCGGCTTGCTGGAGTTCCAGGGCTGCGACCCGGCGGGGCAGTGGGTGTCCATCGCCGAGGCCACCATCCCCAAGACCCAAGAAAAAATCATCCGCACCCTGCGGCTGACCTACGAGACGTTCTGCAACTCGGCCTACCTGGTCCAGGGCCGGGCGGACGAATTCACCGGCAAGCGGCCCACCGAGCGCAAGCAGGTGCTGGCCGACATCCTGGGCCTGCAAGAATGGGAGCGCTACGAAGAGCGCGCCAAAGAAAAGATGCGCGCGATCGACCAACGCCTGGCCGGCATTAACGCGCTGCTGGAAGAGATCGAGGCCGAGCTGGCGCGCCGGCCCGAGTACGAGCAGGGGCTCGCGGCGGCCCAGGCCAAGGTGATTGAAGTGAGCGACCGGCTGCGGCAGGCCGAGGCCGGCTGGACCCAGATCGACGTGGCCCGCCAGGCCATGCTGGCGCTGGAGCGGCAGCTCACCGACCTCACGCGCCGCCTGAAGGACACCCAGCGCGAAATGGACGAGCTGGACAAAGACCTGCGCCAGGCGCAAGCGCGCGCCGACACGGCCCACCTCCAGCGCGAGCTGGAGATGGCGCAGCACCACCTGGCCGAGCTGGACGCGCTGGATGAAGAGAAAGAGCGCGTGACCGTGCGGCGGCAGACCGCCTTTGAGCTGGGCGCCGGTCTGCGCGGCCAGAACGAGGCGGCGAAAACCGAGGCCGATGGGCTAAAGAAACGGCTGGAAACCCTGCAGGCCGCCACCGCGCCCGTCTGCCCCACCTGCGGCCAGCCCCTGGACGAGGCGGCGCGCGAGGCACTCTTCGACCGGCTCAACGCCGAGGTGGAGGCGCGCCGCGCGCAGTACCGCGAAAACCAGGCGCAGCTCAAGACGCACACCGACGAAACCGCGGCGCTGGACAGGTGGCTGCACGAGACCACGGGCAAGCTGAAAGGCAAGCCGGCGCATCTCAAGAAGCTGGGCGAGGTGCAGACGTCGCTGGAGCACGCCGGTGAGGCGCGGGAGCGCATCGCCGGCCTGACCGAGCGCCGCGCGCGGCAGGCCGCCGCCCTGGCGGCCGACAAGGCCGAGCGCGACCGGGTGGAGGCCGAGGCCGAACAGCACACGGCCGTGCTGCGCGATGCAGCGGCCAAGCAGCGCCTGCTGGACAATCTGCGCAGCGAGGACGGGCTGGCCAAGGCCCGGCTGGGCGGGGCCCAGCAGAAGCTGGCGGCGCTGGACGGCCTGAACAAGCAGCGCGAGGCCAAGCGCGCCGAGCGCCTGGCCCTGACCGATGAGCGCGGCCTGTACGAAGAGCTGCGCGACGCCTTTGGCAAGAAGGGCGTGCCGGCCATGATGATTGAAGCGGCCGTGCCCGAGATTGAGGCGTCGGCCAATGCCCTGCTGGGGCGCATGACCGCCGGCCGCATGCACGTGCGCATCAACACCCAGCGCGAGACCCAGGCCGGCGACGTGCGCGAGACCCTGGACATCCAGATTGCCGACGAGCTGGGCACCCGCGCCTACGAACAGTTCAGCGGCGGCGAGCAGTTCCGCGTCAACTTTGCCATCCGCGTGGCCCTGAGCCAACTGCTGGCGCGCCGCTCGGGCACCCAGCTCCAGACCCTGATCATGGACGAGGGCTTTGGCGTGCTCGACGCCTCTGGCCGCGAGCGCCTGGTGGAGGCCATCCATGCCGCCCAGCACGATTTCCAGCGCATCCTCGTCGTGACCCACATCGACGAGCTAAAAGACGCGTTCCCGGCGAGGATTGAGATTACCAAGGGGGCGAATGGGTCGGAGATCGCGGTGGTGTAAAACCGACGACAGACGAAAGGCGACGACGGACGACGGACGACAGGCATGAAGGCTTTTGTGACCGGCGGGACCGGCTTCATCGGCCGGCGGCTGATCGACAACTTGCTGGCCGCCGGCTACGAGGTCACGGCCCTGGTGCGCACCTTTGACCGGGCCCGCGCCCTGCCAGAGGCCGTGCGCACCATCGCCGGCGATGTGAACAAGCCGGCCAGTCTGCGCCTGGGCCTGCGCGGCGCCGACGTGGTCTTTCACCTGGCGGCCTGGCGCAATGCCGGGGCGCGCCCCAAAGACCAGCCACGGCTGGCGCGCACCAACGTGGATGGCACGCGCCAGGTGCTGGAGCTGGCCGGCGAGCTGGGCGTGCCCCGCATCGTGTATACCTCGTCCCTCTCGGTCTATGGTCTCAGCCCCGGCCGCCTGCTGGACGAGACCAGCGCGCCCAAGACCAACCCCACCGACCCGGAGTACGAGCGCAGCAAGTACCGCGCGCACTGTGAGGTGGTGCGCCCGCTCCAGGCGCAGGGCCTGCCCGTGATCATCGTCTGCCCCAGCCTGGTGTTTGGCCCGGGCGATACCTCGCCGGTGCAGGGCCTGCTGCGCGCCTACAGCCGCCGCCGCCTGCCGGTGATGCTGGCGGGCGACAGCGCGCACAACTGGCTGTATGTGGACGACGCGGCCGCCGGCCACCGCCTGGCCGCCGAGCGCGGCCGGCCGGGCGAAACGTATTTCCTGGCGGGCGCCCCGCTCAACTTTCGCCAGCTCTTCG
>CAYUYN010000187.1:0-7809 GCA_964449185.1 uncultured Anaerolineales bacterium
GACGGTTGACCCCGAACTGGACGTGATGACCATCGCCGTCGTGGCGGCGCACACCACCAGCCACCTGCACGCCTGGAGCGTGGAAATGACCCGGCCGGCCAGCAAAGATGAAGTCCTGGCCGCCTTCCGCGCCGCCCCACGTATCGCGTTCTTGCGCATGTCCGATGGGCTGGTCGCGCTCAACAGCACGTTGGAGCTCATGGCCGACTTGGGCCGCCCGCGCGGCGACATGTGGGAGGTGGGCTTGTGGGAAGACGGCCTGACCGTCGTCGGCGACGAGTTGTTCTACAACTACCAGGTCTACAATCAGGCCATCGTCGTGCCGGAGACGATTGACGCGATCCGGGCCTTGACCGGCAATGAGCAAAGCGGCGCGGCGTCCATCGCCAAGACCGACCGGGCGCTGGGCCTGGTGCGTGATTTCCTGGCGCGCGAACCCGCGCTGGCGTAAGCCATTGCCCTGGCCGGCGCGCCTGACGTGGCGCGCCTTTTGTCAAAGTTGAACGCGCGCCACGCGTCACGGCCGCGCCAGCCAGACGCGCAAGAATAAGAAAGGCCCGACTGCCATGCCCCGTCAACTCACCCTCGGCAAACTGCGTGGGTTGCAGCAGATCTCGGATGCGCGCGGCATCTTCGCCATGTGCGCCATGGACCATCGCGGCTCGATGCAGCGCCTGATCAACCCGGCCGATCCTAAGCAAGTCGCACCGGGCACGCTGACGCAGTACAAACTCGACCTGACCGAGACTCTCGGCCCGGAATCCACCGCCGTCCTGCTCGATCCCATCTACGGCGCCGCCCAGGCCATCGCCGGCGGCGCACTACCGGGCGACACCGGCCTGCTCGTCAGCCTGGAAGAAACGGGCTACGAGAGCGACGCCGAGGGCCGGGTGACCGCCCTGTTACCCGATTGGAGCGTCGAGAAGATCAAACGCATGGGCGCTTCAGCGGTCAAGATCCTGCTCTATTACCGTCCTGACCTGGCTGAGAACGCGGCCCGCCAGCGGGAGGTCACTCGCCGCGTGGGCGATGACTGCGCCCGCGCCGACATTCCATTTCTGCTGGAACCCATCGCGTATCCTGTCTCCGGGGCCGAACGTGACCCGGCCATCTTCGCCAAAAGTAAGCCTGGCCTGGTGGCAGACTCTGCTCGCGCCCTCACGCCGCTGGGCGTGGACGTGCTCAAAGCCGAGTTCCCCGCCGACCTGCGCCACGAGCCGGACGAAGCCCGATTGCGCGCGGCGTGTGAACGGTTGAATGACGCCTCCCAGTCGCCCTGGATCTTGCTCAGCGCGGGTGTGAGCTTTGACGAGTTCGCACGGCAGGTGAAGATCACCTGCCAGGCCGGGGCCTCGGGTTTCCTGGGCGGGCGCGCCATCTGGGAGGAGGCCATGCACATGCCGGACTCGTCCGAGCGGCGGCAGTGGCTGTCCACCGTCGGCGCGGACCGGATGCGCCGCCTGCACGACATTGCCGGTGAAAACGGCCGGCCGTGGTGGAAAAAGTGGGGCGCTTCTGTGGGCGAACTCTCCGAGGTCGGGCCGGACTGGTATCGGCGATATTGATACCGACCGCGACCCCGGGCGCCGAAACCTGTCATGGGCCTGAACACCGTACCCTTTGAGCTGGACGTGCAGATGTTTCTGCGCCTACTGGCGGCCGTGGTGCTGGGCGCGCTCATGGGTTACGAACGCGAGCGGGCGGGCAAGCCCGCCGGGGTGCGGACCCATGGCATGGTCAGCCTCGGTGCGGCGCTATTCGCTGTCGTGCCATTACACGGCTTCGGCACCGTGGGCGACCCGGCCCGCGTGGCGGCACAGATTGTCACCGGGATCGGCTTCCTCGGCGCCGGCGCGACACTTGCGCCTGCGCTGCAAGTGCAGGTGTCTTGCACGAGCGCGCCGACGTTCACGGGCTGGCGACGGCGGCCAGCCTATGGGTGACGGTCGCCAGCGGACTGGCGTTTGGCGTGGGCATGGTGTTCATGTCGGCCGTGACGGCGGTGCTCAGCGTCTGGCTGTTGCGCTTCGGTCCCCGCCCCCGCCTCAAACCGTCACGCTCTGGCAACGAGTGACCGACCAGGTTCAGCGCTGAACGGGTGCCAGGCCGCTTGAAGCACCGGCGTTCAAACGGACAGGCTCCGTACGCCGATCGGCGTGCGCCCGATACGCCGAATCGCTCTGGTTTCGACCCGCGCACCGTGGCACAATGATTCAGGTTGTTCAGGTTGTGCCCATCACTCAAGGAGCACTCAGCATGGAAATCCAAACTTCAGCGCACAGCCAATACGGCCTGGAAGAACACGGCATCCGGAACGTCAATGCTATCTACTGGAATCTTTCAACGCCGATGCTTTACGAAGAAGCCATCCGCCGCCGCGAGGGGCGGCTGGTCCATCTCGGCCCGCTGGTGGTGCGTACCGGGCAACACACGGGGCGCTCGCCCAACGATAAATTCATCGTCAAAGAACCCTCCAGCGCCGATAAAGTGTGGTGGGGCAAGGTCAACCGCCCGATGGAACCGTCTCACTTCGAAGCGCTGTATCGCCGGCTGCTGGCTTACCTGCAAGGCCGCGACCTGTTCGTGCAAGACTGCTTCGCCGGGGCTGACCCGCAGTATCGCCTCCCCATCCGCGTCATCACGGAGACCGCCTGGCACAGCCTGTTCGCCCGCGACATGTTCATCCAGGCCGAGCCGGAGGGGCTGGCGGTGCACGTTCCGCAATTCACCGTGATCAATGTCCCCAACTTCCACGCCATCCCCGAAGTGGACGGCACCCGCTCGGAAGTCTTGATTGTGCTCAACTTTGAGAAACGGCTGGTGCTCATCGGCGGCACACAGTATGCGGGTGAAATCAAGAAGTCCATATTCTCCGTACTGAACTACTTGTTGCCGCAGCAAGGTGTGCTCTCCATGCATTGCTCGGCCAATATCGGCCCGGCTGGGGACGTGGCCGTGTTCTTTGGACTCTCCGGCACGGGCAAGACGACCCTCTCCGCTGACCCAACCCGCACCTTGATCGGCGATGATGAGCACGGCTGGAGCGACCGGGGCGTGTTCAATTTTGAGGGCGGCTGCTACGCCAAAGTGATCAAACTCTCGCCCACCGCTGAGCCGGAGATTTACGAGACCACGCGCCGTTTCGGCACGATTCTTGAAAACGTGGCCTTCGACTCCGCCACCGGCCGCCTCGACCTCGACGACGCCTCGCTCACCGAGAACACCCGCGCGGCTTACCCAATCAGCCACATCCCCAACGCGACCCGCGATGGCCTCGGCGGCCACCCGGCCAATATCATCATGCTCACTGCTGACGCCTTCGGTGTCCTGCCTCCGATTGCCAGGCTCACGCCCACACAGGCCATGTATCACTTCCTGTCCGGCTACACCGCCAAAGTGGCCGGGACGGAAAAAAGCGTGACCGAACCGAGCGCCACGTTCAGCGCCTGCTTCGGCGCGCCCTTCATGGCTCTCGCGCCGGACGTGTACGCCAACCTGCTCGGCGCGAAGATCGCCCAACCCAACGTCAACGTGTGGCTGGTGAACACTGGCTGGAGCGGCGGGCCATACGGTGTGGGCCAACGCATGAAGATCGCCTACACGCGGGCAATGGTTCACGCCGCGCTCAACGGCGTGCTCGGCGACGTGCCGACCACGCCCGACCCGATTTTCGGCATCGCTGTCCCGAACAGTTGCCCGGGCGTACCGATCGAAGTGCTGAATCCGCGCAATACCTGGGCCGATAAAGCGGCCTACGACATGCAAGCACGCAAACTTGCCGCGATGTTCGGTGAGAACTTCAAGGCCTTCGCCGATCAGGTTTCGCCTGAAGTGCGCGAGGCTGGGCCGCGTCTGGCGTGACGAGTGCCAGGTGAGGCGGGGCGGCCAGCAGCGCCGGTCACGCGTCACCTGCCGAAAGATAGTCTGCTATGAAACGAATTGGTGTTCTCACTTCTGGCGGCGACGCACCGGGCATGAACGCCGCCATCCGCGCCGTGACGCGTTGCGCGCTCGACCAGGGCTGGGAAGTCTTCGGCGTGCGCCGGGGATTTGCCGGGCTGATCGAAGGCAGTTTCGACCTACTGAATGCGCGTTCGGTGGGCGGCATCATCCAACAGGGTGGGACCATTCTAGGCAGCGCGCGCTCACCCGAATTCAGGACTGAGGCGGGCCGCCGGAAAGCGTTACACGCCTTGCATCAGCACGGCATGGAGGGTCTGGTCATCATCGGCGGGAATGGCTCGCAGGCTGGTGCTCACGCTCTCGCTCAACTGGGCTTTCCGATTGTCGGTGTCGCCTCCACGATCGACAACGACCTCGCCGGCAGCGACATTACGATTGGCGTGGACACTGCGCTCAACATCGCGCTGGAGGCCATTGATCGGCTCAAGATCACCGCCTCCTCGCATCAGCGCGCGTTTCTGGTCGAAGTGATGGGGCGCCAGTGCGGCTATCTCGCGCTGATGGCCGGCATCGCGGGCGGCGCGGAGGTCGTCGTGATTCCCGAGATTGAAACGACCCCCGAACAGGTGGCGGAGGATTTGAGCCGAGCTTACGTGCGGGGCAAGGCGCACGCGCTGGCCGTGGTGGCCGAGGGAGCGCGCTACAACGCCGCGGCGCTGGCGGCGTATTTCCGCGAGCATGAGGCGCGCATCGGATTTGATTTGCGCGCGACGGCGCTCGGCCATGTCCAGCGTGGCGGCGCGCCGACGGCTTACGATCGCTTGTTGGCGACGCGCCTCGGGGCAGGCGCAGTGGCGGCGTTGGCGCGCGGCGAGAGCGGTGTGCTCGTGGGCATGCAGCAGGGCCGGGTGGCGACCACGCCCCTGGCTGACATCGTTGGCGTCCAAAAGCCGCTTGACCCAGAACTGTTTGCGCTGGCCAAGGTGCTGGATAGATGAGCACGCCGGGCAGGTTCCAGGCGCCTCTCTTGCTTGGCCTCACGGCGATCTATGCCGTGTGTTTTGTGTTGATCAAGGCCGGGC
Source organism: uncultured Anaerolineales bacterium (assembly GCA_964449185.1). Classification (GTDB taxonomy): domain Bacteria; phylum Chloroflexota; class Anaerolineae; order Anaerolineales; family UBA6663; genus CAYUYN01. The sequence goes on from CAYUYN010000187.1 coordinate 4,986, forward strand.
TGGCCTATGCGCCCCGGCTGCTGTTCGGCGGGCTGCGGGCGCTCATCGGCGGCGCTGCGTTGCTGGGGCTGATGGTCGTGCTCCGCCAGCCGCTGGTGCCGCCGCGCGAGCGTTGGGGCGGCGTGCTGGCCCTGGCGCTGACGGCCACTTCGTTGGCCTTCGGCGCCATGTTCCTCAGCCCCGGGCGCACTGGCGCGGGCATCGCCTCGGTGCTGGGCAACGCTCAACCCTTGATCCTGGTGGTGCTGGCGGCGGCGTTTTTAGGCGAGCGGATGACGCGCAGCCGGTGGATCACCCTGGCCTTAGGCTTGACCGGCGTGACGCTGATTTCGTGGCAGGCGCTGGCCGGGCCGGATGGGTATGGCCTCTCGGGCGCGGCGCTGGCCCTGGCGGCCTCGGCCAGCGCCGCCGTTGGCAGCGTGATCTTCAAGCGCATGCGAGTCACTACCGGTCTACTGGCGATCACGGCATGGCAGCTCCTACTCGGCAGCCTGCCGTTGCTCGCCGTCTCGGCCCTGATCGAGCGCAACGTGCCAGTCATCTGGAATATCCAATTCGTGGGCCCATTGTTGTTTCTGGCGCTGGCCGGCACGTCGTTCGTCAACGCCGCCTGGTCATTGGCTGGTGCAACGGGGCGACGTGAGCCGTTTGGCCCTGTATCTCTTTCTCGTTCCCGTCTTCGGTCTGGGAATTGCGGCGCTGGTGTTCGGCGAGCGGGTCGGTCCGCTGGAAAGTGCCGGCAGCCTCTTGACGATTGCGGCTATCGGCGTCGCGGCCCGGGCGCCGGAGCGGCGCCTCCCGGCGGCCCGGGCGGCGCTGCCATAGCCTCCCGGCCGAGCTTATTCTTAATCGGGCATTTGGCCCGCCTTCACAACTTCCTCACCTAATGAATCAGGCGCGCTGCGGGTTAGTGCGCTTTGGTTTTGGGCCAACGCCGGGAATGATGGGAGGCTTACGAGCTAGCAGATAGCCGGAGGCGGCGCTCTCCTCACCACGCTTACTGCACTTGTAACCTTAGAGGTCGGCCATCGGTTGCTCCGGATCCCGATGGGCCTGCTCGTAGGGATGCTCGCTGGTCTGCAAACACGACCGGCCGTATTGGGCTTCGCGCTTGAGCAGACCGCGGATGACCTCCCCAATGTAGGTTACGCCACCGTCTATCCCATGGGCACGATTGGCAAGATCGTGATAGCGCAGGTGCTGTTGGCCGTGCTGCTGTGACCCCGGGCTGGCCGATCGCGGCCCATCAACTCGCCAGGGCGGTCTCGTTCCACTGCGCTTCGCCTAACGGGCGCCGCTTGTTGCGCACCAGCCTATCGCCTGCACGAAAAGGCTATCCGGGTATAGGCTAATTGGCGCTTGTATGGCAGCAAGCAAACGGTTATGGTGATTTCTATATTGGCAAGTAACCAGCACCCTATTCGAGAGGAGGTCGCCATGTCCCAAACAATTGCCTGCTCGGTTTTCGAGGCCTCCCTGGGCCAAGTGACGTCACTGCTTGACCGGCTGTTTCCACCACCGCGCGCTTTCGGCGTTCGCCTGTGGGACGGTACCGAATTACCCGTCGCTGGGCGCCCGGCCTTTAGCCTGGTCCTCAATCACGCCGGCGCATTGCGGCGCATGTTTACCCCGCCGATAGAGCTTTCCCTCTGCGAAGCCTTCATTTACGGCGACTTCGATATCGAAGGCGACACCTATTCTGCCGTCTCGCTCGTTGACGACTTCTCGACCCGGGTTTTCTCTCCGGCGCAGATGGCCGCTGTGGCCCGCGATGTCGTTCGCCTGCCAAAGTCCGGCCCAGCGCGCCTGACCAGTCGCGGCCCGGCTCGCCTGCGCGGCGCGCTTCACTCCCGCGAACGAGACCGGGCGGCCATCCAATATCACTACGACGTGGGCAACGACTTCTACGCCCTCTGGCTCGATCGCCACATGCAATACTCGTGCGGCTACTTCCCGATCGGGGGAGAAGACCTAGACACCGCCCAAGAGCGCAAACTGGAACATATCTGCCGCAAACTGCGGCTGAAACCTGGCGAACGCCTACTGGACATCGGTTGCGGCTGGGGTGGGCTGGCCATGTACGCGGCACGGAATTATGGCGCCCACGTCCTGGGCGTCACCCTGAGCCAGAACCAGATGTGGTACGCCAACCACGAGATTGCGCGCACAAACCTGGGCGACCGGGCGCAAGTCAAACTGCTGGACTACCGCGACCTGAGTGCTCAATCGTTCGACAAGATTGTCAGCGTGGGCATGTTTGAGCACGTGGGCCGAAGTCATCTGCCTGAATACTTTGCCCAGGCCTATCGTCTGCTCCGGCCCGGCGGACTGTTCCTCAACCACGGCATCTCCCGGCGCGCGCCGGTCTTGCACACGGCCGGCGGTAAGGCCGCCTTATGCTGTGAGCCGCCGAAACGCGCCCAAAGCGCATCGGTCTGGCAGAAACTTGTCGAGCGCACCATTCTCGGCTCCGGGACCTTTATGTGGCGCTACATCTTCCCAGATGGGGAGTTGACGCCGGTGAGCGAAGTCAACGCCCTCGCCGAAGCCGCTGGCTTTGAAGTGCGCGACGTGGAGAACCTGCGCGAGCACTATGCCATGACGCTGCGTCACTGGGTCAACCGGCTGGAAGCGCGTCAGGCCGAGGCCGTCAAAGCGGTTGGGGAGGCGACGTACCGCACGTGGCGCTTGTACATGTCGGCTTCCACGCACGGCTTCGAGTCTGGCAACATCAACGTCAACCAGACTTTGCTGGCCAAGATGGACGAGGGCAAAACCAGCGTCCCGCTGACGCGCGCCGATCTGTACGCCCAGGTTTGAGCCT
>CAYUYN010000188.1:0-7792 GCA_964449185.1 uncultured Anaerolineales bacterium
GCGGGCGGCCTGGCCCCGCGCTGACGCGCCGCACCCGCCACGCCGTGGCGCTCTACGAGCGCGGCCTAGCGCCGCTCATTGTCTGCTCCGGCGGGTTGGGCGAAAATGCCCCCACCGAGGCCGAAGCCGCCTGCGCCTTGGCCGCCAGCCTGGGCGTGCCGCCGGAGGCCCTGCGCCTCGAAGACCGGGCCCACAGCACGGAAGAGAATGCCCTGTATACCGCCGCGCTGGGCCAGGTGGACGGATTTAGCACCGTCATTCTGGTCACCGACGGCTATCACATGTACCGGGCCAACCTGCTGTTCAGCGTGGCCGGGCTGCGGCCCTATGCCTCGCCGGCCCAGCTCACCGGCGGCCCGATGTCCCTGTTGGAGCGCTATGGCCGCACCACGCGCGAAATGGCCGCGCTGCTATGGTACTACGCTAAAGGCTGGGTGGGCTATAAAGGCACTGATTTTCCGTAATCGCGCAACCTTGGTAAACTACGGCCCCAGCATGGACCGCCTGGTTGGCACCAAGGTCCTCTCGCCCACGCTCAGCCACGACCCCCAGTTCGTCGCCCGCTTCCGCCGCGAAGCCTAAATTGCGGCCCCCTTGGAACATCCCCACATCCTGCCGGTCATTGACTTTGGCGAGTGCGAGAGCACGCTTTACCTCGTCATGCGCTGCGTCAATGGCTGCACCCTGCACGACCTGATCGAACGCGGTAGGCTCCGCTGCGCCGCCACTGAACTGCCGTAAGCGCGCCGGCTCTCAGCCGCGCCTTGCATGAAACTTCCCCAACCTGCCAGGTTTCCAAAACCTGGCAGGTTTTTTGGCTTATCATCGTCCGTCATCCTTCATCCGTCGCCTCTTCTTTTACACGCTTTTTACACGGCCTCCGTCCCCACGCTACACCGCCGCGCGAAGATACACCCTATCGGTATCTGGTCCGTGGTTTTCGCGACGAAAGGAAGGTTCTCCATGTTAAGTGTTCGCCTGTTCCGCAAAGTGCGTGGCCTGGTGTTAGGGGCCTTGGTCTTGGCGCTGGCGCTCGGCGGTGCGACGGCGGTCTTCGCGCAGGGTGAGACGCCCCCCGCCGCGGCCGCCGAAGCGGAAGCGCGTTGGGGCGGGGGCGAGGTGACGGCCATCGGCGCCGACAACTTCACCGTGCACGGCCGCGCAGGCCGCGAGCGGGTGCTCTATGTGGACGCCAACACCGTCTTCCTCAATGCCGCCGGTCGGCCCGCCGGCTTCTCCGACCTCACCGTGGGCGCGCGCGTGATGGGCACCGGTGAGCTCCACGACGACGACCTGACCTATGCCCTGCTGGTCATCATCTTCCCGCCCCAGACGCGCTACCAGGGCGTGGGCGCGGTCACCGGCCTCGAAGCCGACGCTTTCCACTTCGTCAACCGCCGCGGCCGGGTGTGGGAGTTCTACGTCGACGACACCACCCAGTTCACCGACCGCGCCGGCAGCGTCCTGACCTTCGCCGACCTCGCCGTCGAAACCCGCGCCTTTGTCCAGGCCGAGCTGCGCGATGATGGCAAGTGGTGGGCGATGGTGGTGAAGATCGGACGGTAGGCAAAATTGTGTGTGAGTGGGTGTGTGGGTATGTAAGTGGCCCACACACCCACACACTCACATACCCACACACCGCCTCCTCGGCTCTGCTATAATCCCTCCCCTCACTCACGGAAGGGATTACAGCCGCATGCCCGCACCCCTCAAAATCCTCTTCATCAGCGCCGAGGTCGCGCCGTTTGCCAAGACCGGCGGCCTGGGGGACGTGGGCGGCTCGCTGCCCAAGGCGCTGCGCGCGCTGGGCCACGATGTGCGCGTGGTCATGCCGGCCTACCGCAGCATTGAGACCGACTACTACGCTGGCCGCGGCGGCTACACCGCGCTGCCCGGCGGCCTGGCGGTGCCCGTGCGCGGCGCCCCGACGCCCGCCGGGGTCTTCGAAGGGCGCCTGCCTGGCAGCGATGTGCCGGTGTACTTCATCGCCCAGCGCAGCCTGTTCGACCGCGACGAGATCTACGGTTACCCCGACGACCCCTACCGCTTTGCCTTCTTCAGCCGCGCCGCGCTCGAGTTAACCCTCGCCCTCCCCTGGCGGCCCGACGTGGTCCACGCCCACGACTGGCACGCCGCCCCGGCCCTCACCTGGCTGGCCACCGCCGGCCAAACCGACGAACGCTTCCGCGGCCTGGCCAGCCTGTTCACCATCCACAACCTGGCCCACCAGGGCCGCACTCATTGGGACATCTTCAGCTACCTGGGACTCATCACGCATGGCCTGGCCGAAGAGGCCTACAGCGAAGTGAACTTCATGGCGCGCGGCATCTACCACGCCACCCTGGTCAACACGGTCAGCCCCACCTACGCCCGCGAGATCATGACGCCCGACGGCGGCGCCGGGTTGTACCCGCTGCTGCGTCACCGCGCCTACGACGTGCATGGCATCCTCAACGGCCTGGACTACGCCATCTGGGACCCCTCCACCGACCGGCGCCTGGCCGCCAACTTCAGCGCCGGCACGCTGGAGGCGCGGCGCGCCAACAAGCGCGCCCTCCAGCAGCGCGCCGGCCTGCCCGAGCGCGACGACGTGCCCCTGGTGGCCATGGTCTCGCGCCTCGATTGGCAGAAGGGCCTGGACATCACCGGGCACGTCGTCCACCTGCTGCTCAACGGCGGCGCGGGCGAGGCCCAGTTTGTGGTGCTCGGCACCGGCGCGCCCGAGTACGAGGGCATGTTGGCCCAGTTGGCCGGCTACCACCGCGGCAAGATGGCGGCCTTCCTCACCTACGCTGGCAGCCTGGCGCCGCTCATCTACGCCGGCAGCGACCTCTTCCTGGTGCCCTCGCGCTTCGAGCCGTGCGGCCTCGGCCAGCTCATCGCCATGCGCTACGGCAGCGTGCCGGTGGTGCGCGCCACCGGCGGCTTGGCCGACACCGTGCAGGACTCGGTCACCGGCTTCACCTTCAACGCCTACTCCGCTGAGGCCTTCTGGCAGGCCCTCCAGCGCGCCATTTACATCTACAGAGTCGACCGCGAAAGCTGGCGCGCCATCCAGCACAACGGCATGACCACCGACTTCTCCTGGCCGCGCTCCGCGCGTGGGTACCAGCAGTTGTACGAGTGGGCGCAGGCGCGGGTGAGGGGGTATTAGCAGGGCCGCCTAAACGACCGGTCTGGCGCAGGCCCTTGTCCTGTGTTAGGCTTTGCCAAGGATAAGGAGGCGGGTTATGGCAACGTTGACCATTACACTTTCTACGGATCGGTATGAACAGCTTCAGGCAGTCGCCGCTCGCTATAACATAACCGCCGAGGATCTAGCACGCGTAGGCGTGGAAGAACTGCTTGCACGCCCTGACGACGCTTTCCAGCGCGTTGCGGACTACGTACTCCAAAAGAATGCTGAGCTTTACCGGCGCCTGGCTTAATGCGCTATCTGACGCTCACCGAAGTTCTTGAGCTTTATCGCCGTGTCATAGCACAATCGGGGGGTGCGTTGGGTATTCATAGCCTGGGCGCCTTAGAATCTGCCCTCGCACAACCGCGAATTACTTTCGGCTCCGAGGAGCTATACCCAACGCTGGTTGAAAAAGCTTCGACCCTGGCCTTCTCTATCATCCAGAATCATCCTTTTCTTGATGGCAACAAACGAACTGGTCACGCCGCCCTGGAGGCGTTTCTCCTATTCAATGAACATGAGCTTTCTGCGCCAATCAGTGAACAAGAGCGAGTAATCTTGCGGATTGCTGCCGGCGACCTGTCCCGGGATCAACTCACGGACTGGCTGCGGCTGAATATTGTAGAGGTCACACGGCCCGCTGTTGATAGTGCTGAGGATTAACCATGTGCCGCTCTATTAAACAGCTCCGCCGTCCCGCCGAACCTCCCACCGAAGCCGAGATCCTCGCCGCCGCGCGGCAGTACGTGCGCAAGGTCAGCGGCTTCCGCGTGCCCTCCCGCGCCAACGAGCCCGCCTTCGAGGCGGCCGTGACCGAAGTGGCCCGCGCCACCGGGACCCTGCTCGCCACCCTCGTCGTCAAGCAACCCACGCCGCCGTAAACCATAGTTCCTTTATTTATTTCCCTCATTTATCTCCCTGCCTCGTTCCCAAGAGCCCCCATGCCCTCCCAAGCCGCCTTCACCCCCTCCATGAGCGCCGCCGCCGTTAAAGCCAAGACCGGCAAGGTCTGGTCCGAGTGGTTCGCCCTGCTCGACGCCGCCGGCGCGCGGAAGATGGACCACAAGCAGATCGTGGCGGTGCTGCACGACCAGCACGGCGTGGGACCGTGGTGGCAGCAGATGGTGACGGTCACCTACGAACAGGCGCGCGGCCTGCGCGAAAAGCACGAGACCACCTCGGGCTTCCAGATGAGCGCCAGCCGCACCCTCAACGTGCCGGCGGCCAAGCTGTTCAAAGCCTGGAAAGACGCGCGCACCCGCGCCCGTTGGCTCAACGAACCCGGCTTGGTCGTGCGCAAAGCCACGCCCGCCAAGAGCCTGTGCATCACCTGGGTCGACGGCCAGTCGAGCCTGGACGTGGACTTGTACCCCAAGGGCGACGCCAAGACCCAGGTAACGCTCCAGCACAGCAAGCTCGCCAACGCCGCGGCCGTCAAGCGCCAGAAGGCCTATTGGGCCGAGGCCCTCACGCGCCTTAAGGAACAGCTCGAAGGGTAGGCCGCGTGAGCGTACCCGCCTCCGGGCCGTCGCTCTAAGTAAAAGCAATCAAGTTCTGTTGCAACGACAGGTGGCCAGGAGGCACCCCCCCTGCCCTCGCAGCGTAGCGGAGATGGGTCCCTGCCAGGGACGCGCAGCGGGCCGGGGGGTTAGGTCTGTCGGCCGCCTCCGTCAGGACTTTCTTGATTGCACTTAGTCGACAGTCACGCTGAACCGTATGGCTGCGTATGAGACGGCGCGGACCTGCCAAGTCCGCTTCTCACAGGAGAGACGTTTATGCTGGGTGCCATTGCCGGCGATGTCATCGGCTCCGTGTATGAGTGGGCGCCGATCAAGACCACCGACTTCCCGCTCTTCCAGCCGCGCTCGCGCTTCACCGACGATACGGTGATGACCGTGGCGGTGGCCTATGCCTTGCTGTGCGGCGGGGGCTATGCCGGCGCCCTGAAGCGCTTTGGCCGGCGCTACCCGCACGCCGGCTATGGCGGTTCCTTTCGCGATTGGCTGCGCGCCGACTCCGCCGACCCCTATAACAGTTGGAGCAACGGCTCGGCCATGCGCGTCAGCCCCGTGGGCTGGGCCTTGGAAACCGAAGACAAGGTGCTCCAGGCGGCCGAGGGCAGCGCCAAGGTCACCCACAACCACCCCGAGGGCATCAAGGGCGCGCAGGCCACGGCCCTGGCCGTGTTCCTCGCGCGCACCGGCGCCGGCAAGGACGCCGTGCGCGCCGCCATCGAGAGCCGCTTTGGCTACGACCTCCAGCGCAGCCTGGCCGACCTGCGGCCCGGCTACACCTTCGACGTCTCGTGCCAGGGCACCGTGCCCGCCGCCCTCATCGCCTTCCTCGACACCGGCAGCTACGAAGACGCCGTGCGCGGCGCCATCTCCCTGGGCGGCGATGCCGACACCCTGGCCTGCATCGCCGGCGCCGTGGCCGAAGCCCACTACCGCAAGCTGCCCGCCCCCATCATCGCAGAAGTGCGCCGTCGCCTTCCCGCCGAGCTGCTCGAAGTCGTCGACGACTTTACCCAGCGCTATTGCGGCTGATCTCGCACTAACGCCAAACATATGACCCGATGCTATTATGATGGCCTTTATCGGTACCCGAAGGAAGGTTACCCATGCCCGAACGTGCATCCCTGCTCGAGTTTCCCTGCGTCTTTCCCCTTAAGGCCATCGGCACCGGCCCCGACGATTTCGAAGCGTTAGTGGTCGCTATCGTGCGCCGCCACATCCCCGACCTGGAGGCCCAGGCCAGCGCCACGCGCCTCAGCGGCGGCGGCAAGTACCTGGCCGTCACCGTCACGTTCCAGGCCGAGAGCCAGGCCCAGCTCGATGCGCTCTACGGCGAGCTCAAGGACCAGCCGCGCGTGGTCATGCTGCTCTAAGCAGGCGGATCGCGCGCAGCGGATCGTCGTATAATGCATAGGTCCAGCCTAAGTCCCCTGGCACTCAGCGAAAGGCTGCGATGAGCTTACAGATCAACTTCAACGGAAAAACCTATAACAGCATTGATGAGATGCCGCCCGAGGCCCGCCAGGCCTACGCGCAGGCCATGGCCCTCCTGGCCGACCAGAACGCCAACGGCATCCCCGATTTTCTCGACGGCCTGCTGGAAGGCCAGTCGCCGGCCGACGCCCTGGGGCCGTTGAACGCCCTCTCGGCCGTCAACACCCAGATCGTCTACAACGGCCAGGCCTACACCAACCTCGACGACATGCCCGCCGAGGCGCGCGCCGCCTATCAGCAAGCGCTGGGAACCTGGGACCAAAACCGCAACGGCATCCCCGATGCCTTTGAGCACGGTCCCCAACCCGCCGGCGGGCAGCCGCCGCCTGTCGTCAATGTCATGTCCGCGTCCGGCGTGGCCGGCGTGCCCCGCGCTCAGCCCACGTCGTCCGCCGCGCCGGCCCCGCTCGCCTCCGAAGTCGGCGCCGGGCGCCCGCGGATGCTGGCCGTCATCCTCTTTGCCCTCGCCGCCGTCTGCCTCGTGGCCGTCGTGCTGCTTCTCGTCTTCGTCGCGGGACCGTCCCTGCTCAACCTTCGCTGAGCGTGATTGCCCGTTCGCGTTGCCGCTGTGCTTTGATCCTCGCGCCTTGAGCCTTAAGCCCTGTGTCCCTGAGCCCTGATCCCCTCCCCCCATGCAAGGCATCGTCACCCTCCTCGACCCGGACCATTACGCCCAGACCGAGGCCCTCTGGGCCGAGATGGCTGACGCCCTCGGCCTGCGCGGCATCTACGTCACCCCGTATCCCCACTTCTCCTATCACGTTGCCGCCGGCTACGACCGCGCCCGGCTCGAGGCGGCCCTGCGGCAGGCAGCGGCGCGCACCAGACCCTTTAGCGTCACCACCACCGGCCTGGGCACGTTCACCGGCCCAGCGCCGGTTTTGTACATCCCCGTCGTGCGCACGGCCGAGCTCTCCGCCTTCCACGCCGATCTATGGGCCGCGTTGGAAGACCTGGCCAGCGGCAGCCTGGCCTACTATTCCCCCGCGCGCTGGGTGCCCCACATCACGATCAGCTTCGGCGACCTCACATTGGCCACCCTGGCGGAGGCGGTTCATCGCCTTGGTGAGCGCAGCTTCAATTGGGAAATTCTGGTAGACAACCTGGCGTATATCGATGAAACGGGTGGCGAACAGCGCCTTCAACAGAGAGTTACTATGGGCAGTGCTGAAGCCGATCCGCAATGAAGCTTCGACGCTCACCCATGAGTCTGATCTTCTGGGAGATTGGCGCTGCAATCGTCGCGGGTACAGCGATGTACCTTTTCCGATTTTAAGACTGAATAGCGCTTGACGCGACGCGCATGGCCGACTAAGCTCTTTCCGTCTCGCGCAGCGCAGCACCCGTTACCTTTTCACAAAGCGGTCGTCTGCTCAGAAATTCCGTCGTCCGTCGTCCATCGTCTGTCGTCGCCTTTATGCTCCACCTCCGCCTCTTCTCCCGCCTTCAGGTCATCGACGCCTCCGCTGCCGTCACGCCGCGCTCCACCAAGCCCAGGCCGTCTGCGACACCCTGGCCGCCCAAATCACCGACCCCGCCCTGCGCCAGTCATTCTACAGCGCCTCCCTCCCGGCCCACATTGCCGCCAGCCTCGCCGGTTTGCCGG
>CAYUYN010000189.1:0-5392 GCA_964449185.1 uncultured Anaerolineales bacterium
AAACCGGACCCCCATTGACAAAGCCGCTGCGTGCATACTGCTCAAGCTGTTCAGTGGTTAACACGATCTGCCTCCAGGCTGGATGAGTAGACGCCGGCTGAGTGACCATCGTCGCATTGGCTAATTGTAGGACGAAATGAAAATCTCGGTGTGAATGCCGGGCTAGACACCAGGCGGCTTTGCCTCAGGGCGTCGCCCCGGGCGGCCAGGCGGACCGTGGCTTGATAAAGCACTTGACCACGCGCTGCGCCTGGCCGGTCTCGCTGACCAGGCGGTAGCGTTCGGCCGCGGCGGGCACCACAAACGTCTCGGCGTAGTTGAAGTGTTGGCGCAGGCCGTTCGCCGTTTCCAAGAGCACCCGTTGTCCTTCCACGAGGCTCAAGATGTGGACCGAGCCTTCCGTGGCGACCTCCAGGCTGTGGTCGAATTCCAGCCGGTGGACATCGTAGAAATGCTCAGGGTGCGTGGGACAGTGCACCAGGCGCCAGCCGGGACCTGCCTGCAACGTGCGCGGCTGGGAGACGAGCTCGTCGAGAACACGCCGGCCCTTGCGGTCGAAGTCCAGGTTCTCGAAGGCGCGGGCGATGTTCAGCGTGCGCGCTTTCCCCTCCAGGTCCAGGCGCAGCCAATCGTACATCTTGAAAGTGAAGATGTACGGGGTCGCGCTGATCTCCAGAACCAGGTTGCCCGTGCCGGAGCTGTGGATGGTGCCGCTCGGGATCAGCAGCAGGTCGTGCTTCTGAGTCGGCACCGCAACGACAAAGTGCTCGATGTCCAGCGGCGCCGCGGCGGCGGCGCTGTGCTCCAAAGCCGCGCGGAAGGCGGCCGGGTCAATGTCATCCCGAAAGCCCAGGTAGGCGCGGGAACCCGGCTCGCAGTCTAAGATGTAGTAGGTCTCGTCCTGGGTGAACCTTTCGCCGAAGTGCCGGCGGACGTACGCCGGGCGCGGATGGCACTGGATGGACAGGTTGCCGCCCGCAACGGTGTCGAGGAAGTCGAAGCGAATCGGGAACTCGGCGCCAAACGCCGGGGCCGCCTCGCCCAACACGGCCTGGCCTTCTGCAAACATCAGCCAGTCGAAGGTCACCTCCAGCCGCCGCCCCTCGCTTTCCAGCAGCAGCCCATTCTCGGGGACGATCAGTTCAAAAGACCAGGCGTAGTTGGGGACAGCCTGCGCCAGCCCGGGGATGTTGCGCTTGATCCACTGCCCGCCCCACGGCCCCGGCTCGAACCACGGCCGCACGCGGAAGTAATTGCGCGCCATGCGCGTCAGCGCCGCGCGCAGATCGTCGCCGGCCATGAGGGCCGGCTCGTCGGGCCGCTGTTCGTCCACGACCAGATCCACCCGCGGCAGGAGAGCGGCCTTGTGCCGGTTGGCCGCCACCCAATCCACGAAATAGCAGCGCTTGTACGCGGCCTTGGGCTCGACCGGCGTGTCTGAGCCCAGGTTCGTCACGCTGCCGGCGCGAAACCGAAACTGGATCTCGTTCTTGGGCACATCCACGTAAACCAGCAAGCCTTGCCAGCCGGCCAGAGACGCGCCGCAGCCGTACAGGATGCTCAGGTCCGCGGCCGGGTCCGGGCGGAGAGCCCGTAGTTTCCGCGTGTCAAAGAAATCCCGCAGGGCGCCGGTAAAGCGCCGACCGAATAAGGGGTCGCCACCCCCTAGAAACGGCGCCACCAGCGCGTTGATCTGGTCGGTGGGCCGGACGGCCGCGGTGGTCGAACGCCACGCGGTGCGGACGCCGCGGCGGGTCAGCTCCCCCGTGAGTTGGCCGCGGAAGTTCTCCCACAGCACCCCGGGGTAACCGTCAATCACCACTTGCCTGGCCACGGCCAGTTGGTCGGCCAGGGCGCCATAGCCCAGTTGGATCTTGCCTGGTCCCACCGGAAAACCGGGGTAAAGGTCGTATCGCCCGGCCGGGGTCGCGGGAGGAGCGGCCGGCATTAAGTATTGTGACGTTTTGCGGAACACCTGGCCCGTATCCAAGGCAGGCTATTCTCCCGCGCTGGGCCGGGTGTAGTCGTCCGCAAAGCGGAGGATGTCTGCTTGCTGCCAGTTGCCGAACGCGACCTCCAGCACCCGCACGGGCCGGTCGGCCGCGGAGAGCCGGTGTTTGGCATTGGCCGGGATCCAAAGTTCTTCACCGGCCATCGGGTGCAGGGTTTGGTCATCGATCTGCACCTCGGCGCCGTCGTCGAGGGCAATCCACAGCTCCGCCCGGCCGGTGTGCGCTTGCAGGCTCAGGCGCTGGCCGGGCTTGACCGTCATCAAGCTGACGGTCACTTCCTGGTTGAAGGCATACTGCTCGAACGCCCCCCAGGGCCGCTCGACGTGATGGGCAAGAGGTTTTTCGGCGGGGATGGGCCTGGTGACGAAATTGGACATTGGGTCTGATCTCACTTACACGCTCGCCGCGGAGGCGCGCGGCTGGACCGGACCGGAACGATCCTGGGGCGTCAGGAGCCGGCAGCCGTCGGGCGTCACCACATACGAGCGCTCAATGTGCGGCGAGCCAACGCCCGCCATGAACAGCGCCGACTCCAGGTTGAAGACCATGTCCACTTCCAGCGGCAGGTCGGAGGGCACGTCAATACAGTCATCGCGCAGGCGCAGCCCGTTGTCGGCGACGATGATCGGGTAGTCGCGGATTTCCAGCCCGACGCCGTGCCCATGCGGGTTGATGGCGGTGAGACCCTGCGCGGTGAGGGTCTGCCACATGGCGCCATGCACGACCGAGGCCTTCACGCCTGGCCCAATGGCCTGCCGGCCGGCCTCCATGCATTCGCGCAGCGCGGCGTGCCGCTCCAGCAGGATGGCGGCGGGCGCCGGCATGGCCAGCGTGGTCCCGGTGTCCGAATAGTAGCGCCGGTAATTGCAGCCCCAGTCCACGAAGAGCACATCGTCGTCAGCCAGGCGGTAGTCTGGTTCGAGGGCAATCCCCATGCCCCGGTAGCCATAGGCAAAGTGGTCGAAATCGGCGCCCAGCTCGGCCACCCGCGCGCGGAAGTGCTGGACGATGTTGGCAAACGGCTCGCCGGACCGGGCCAGGGCCAGGCTTTCCAGGCCCACCTCTTCGTTGATCTCCGCCGAGCGCGCCAGCCGGTCAATTTCCTCGGGGCTCTTGACCGCCCGAATTAGCCGGATGAGGTTGCTGCAGTCCTGGACGGCCGCGCGGGGCAGGGCGCCCTGGAGCGCCTCCTTGGCCGGCGGGGTCAGGCCTTCCGTCTCCAGGCCGATGCGCGCCCCCGTCAGGCCGCGCGCCTTCAAGATGCTCAGCAGCGCCTCGGTGGGGGTGCCATTCTGGCGCGGCCCATGCAGCAGGTCGTACAAGCGCTCGGCCTCGCCGGGGAGCGCCGCCGGCGGAACGGAGTGATCGAGCCCGGTTTCGCCATAAATGTGCAGGTCGCGCACCCACAGGTCGGCCGCGTTCACCGCGCCGAGTGGGCTGACGACCAGGGCCGGCTCGCCCTCCAGCGGGAAGACGGCATACGCCTGGGCCAGATTGGACGAAGCGCCTGGCAACGCCCAGTATTCCTTGAACATCGGATCGATCCAAAAGAAGTAGTCCGTGAAATACGTGATGTTGACCGGCGACGTGGCCACCAGGGCCTCCAGCCTACATTGGCGCATATACTCAAGCGCGCGCGGCTTGTTAAAGAGCATGCTGTCTCTCCTTGCCTCGGTACGGCCCTGCGGCCTGAACAGCCCTGGTCATGCGAAGGGCAACCGGAGCGCTGAACGGATAAGCGCGTTGTCGCCGCCACAGATTGTGGCGATAACCCGGACTGTCGATTTGACAAATATAGTATAGATTCCAGATAATAGTCACGCGGGACAGTCCCAGACGGGCCGCCGCCCTGGCTGAACGCGCTACCGCGCCCAAATGCCAGCCCACCTTCTTTTGGAGCCATGATGCTAGATAGCACACTGTCGGGTCACAAATTCAAGAAAGACGGCATGCTTGTGGTGGACGTAGACGTTCACGCCCACGAGTCGCCGGCGGCGCTCGCGCCGTATTGCGAGATGCCGTGGCGCAAGACATTGGAGCATCTCAGCACCGTCCCGGCGCGTTATCTGGATATTCCCGGGTTTGCGCCGACCCTCGGCGTGTGGCCTTCCTTCCCGCAGAGCGGCGGCGACCGGCGCAACACCGTCACTTCCGCCGCCCAAATGCGGCAGGACCTCAACGACCTGGGGGTGGACATCGGCGTTCTCTTTCCGGATCACCTCCTGAGCCACGCGGCCCTCAAGCAGGCGGACTATGCCGTCGCGCTGGCGCGCGCGTACAACCGCTGGCTCACTGAGGAGTGGCTAACCGAGGACAACGGACTCAAGGGCGCCATCATCGCCCCGCACCACAGCCCGGAAGCGGCGGCGGAAGAGATCCGGCGCTATGCGGCGCACCCGCACGTCTCCGCGGTCTACCTGCCGACCTGCTGCGTGGACCCGCTCTACGGCCATCGCCGGTACGACCCGCTGTATGCCGCCGCCCAAGAGGCCGGCCTGCCGGTCATGCTGCACAGCGTCACGGTTGTCCATCCGGTGTTTCCGTTCAACCTGCACGGCTTCGAGACGCAGTTCGCCACCCACCTCCTGGCGCACCCCTTCTCGCTAATTGCCAACCTGGTGAGCATGATGGAAACGGGCGTGCCCGAGCGCTTCCCGGAGCTAAAAATCGCCTTCACCGAAGGCGGCGTGGGGTGGGTGCCGTGGATCATGCTGCGCATGGACAAGGAGTACGCGGAGCGCCGGCGCGAAGTGGCCATCCTCAAGGATCGGCCCAGCCGCTACGTCCGGCGCATGTTCTTCGCCACCCAGCCCATCGAGGAGCCCGAGCACCTGGGCGACATGGCGACTTTGCTGAGCCTGTTCGGCGGCGAAGACTCGGTCGTGTTTGCCTCCGACTGGCCGCATCACGATTTCGACCACCCGAGCAAGGTCTTACAGATCCCGGTCTCGGATGAGGTGCGGCGCAAGATCATGGGCCAGAACGCGCTGCGCTTGCTGAACTTGACGGTGCCGGCGCGATGACACAGGCCTATGTCGTCGCCAGGGTGGACGAGGTGCCCGAAGGCCGGCACATTGTGGTCGAAGTGCGCGGCCGCCAGATCGGCGTGTTCAACGTGCAGGGCCGCTACTACGCCCTGCCGAATGCATGTTTCCACCAGAACGGCCCGCTCTGCCGCGGCGCCATCAGCGGCACGGTCGTCGCCAACGCCGAGACCGGCTGGAAGCGCGCCTGGGTGTCCGAGGGCGAGATCATCGTCTGTCCCTGGCACGCCCTGGAATACAACGTCACGACCGGCCAATGCCTGGCCTATCCCAAACGGCGCCTGCCGACCTGGGAAGTGAAAATAGAAGGCGACCAGATCCAGGTGCTCATGTAAG
>CAYUYN010000189.1:5492-7767 GCA_964449185.1 uncultured Anaerolineales bacterium
GTGGTGTTGGCCGACATCAATGCGACGGGCGGCGAGGCCGCTGTCGAGGGCATTCGGGCGGCGGGCGGCGAGGCCGTCTTCGTCCGCACCGATGTCGGCCAGATGGCCGAGGTGCAGGCGCTGGTACAAGCCACCCTTGACCGCTATGGGCGCCTGGATATTTTGCACAGCAATGCCTACGCTCACCGGCTGGGGAACGCGCTCGAAATCTCCGAGGCTGATTGGGATTGGACCATGAACGTGAGCCTTAAAGCGACCTGGATGCTGGCGCGTCACGCGCTGCCCAGCATGCTGGCCGGGGGCGGGGGCGTCATCGTCATCACGGGCTCGGTACACGCGCTGCGGGGCTACGCCAACCACGCCGCCTATCAGGCGGCCAAAGGCGGCTTGCTGGCGTTCACGCGCTCGCTCGCGGTCGACTTCGCGCCCAGCGTGCGGGTCAACACCATCCTGCCCGGCGCGGTCGTTACCGGCGCCTGGGCCGGTGTCAGTGAAAGCCAGATGGCGCGGGTCGCCGAGATGTGCCCACTTAAACGCAATGCCGCGCCCGAGGAAATCGCCCAGGTGGCGCTGTTCCTGGCGTCGCCCATGTCGTCGTATATGACGGGCGCCTCGGTGGTGGTCGACGGCGGGTTGACGGCCGTTGTAGAGGTGCCGGAGGACGTGTAGCCGGGAGCGAAGCCTGGTCTAGCAGACTGCCACGGTAGTAAAAAATGGCCGTCATGGCGCCTGGCCTGGAAAGCGGCGTCAGCTCCTGACCGCCCATTTCGGAGCCGTTGGTGGCCGCCGCCGGCTGCCTCTCATCCATCGTCATGTCGCGTCTCCTGGCAGCCTGGGTTGGTGCGTTGCCCGAGGCTGCTGGCTGACCATAGTTTATGCGGAATTCGTGCCGCGGCCAAATGCGGTTGACAGTATCGTGAACGGGTCTAGACTCTGGCACGGTCAGCGCCGTCCCGGATCAGGATACGTTCATGGTCAACTCTTCTTCTCGCACGGTTCTGCACGAGTACAAGGCCACTTTTTTGTGGTGGCTCATCCCGCTCTTCTTGATTGTTGGCTGCATACTCGTCGCCGCGAACATCTGGCTGCCGGTGATGTTACGCCCGCCCTCCGATCCCGGTCTGGGGATCTCAATCGGCCTTGCCATCCTCGCCGGGCTGGCCGTGCCGGTCGGGGCGGTGCTGATGTACCTGCTCATCCCGCGGATCACCACCACGCTTGACCCTCAGCGCCGAGTGGTGACCATGGAGTATCGGCGGCCTATCGGGCTATCGGTTAAGGAGTACCCCGCCGGCGACATCGCCGACATCAAGCCAGTCTACGTAAGGAACCGCAGCTACGCGCTGGCCATGGTTTTGAAGTCGGGGCAGAACATTCGGCTGGAATACCGATTGATGCCCAATGCGGAGCGGCTGCAGCAGCAGGCGGGAAAAATCAAGGCGCAATTGGCGCCGTACCTGTCGCAGTAGTCCAGCGTCTTATGAGCTGGCGCCTAGGGTCAGAAGCCCGGACCACGCCGCGGCACCTTCGTGTTCGGCGTGCCTTTGTGGTGAGTTTCGCCTATGCCCCCGCCAGGGCCTCCACGTTGACGTCATCGTAGATGCGCGCGGCGTGCAGCCGGCCGCTGGGGCTGCGCTCGTAAACGGCATCTTGCTGGAGGGGGAGAAAAGATTGGCGAGCGCGTTAGGCATCATCCCACCGCCTATGGGTGTGTGAACAGCAAGACATATTGTTAAACACAGTGGTTAGGATTTGGAATGCGTCGGCCCAATTGTCAACGGGACAGGGCCTGTGCCTGTGTGCAAATGACCACGTTCAACCCTCTGTGGAATATTTCCTTAAGTTGACAACCCGTGCCGGAATCGTATGATTGCCAACAGATAACAATCTGCTGTGTACAATTAACACAATACCGGACGATTATGTCGCCTAATAACTTTGCCTCGCTCCTGATGACATCGCCTAAGAAGCCGTTGGCAGACGACATCGTGATCCGCCTGCGCGAGGCCATTGCCAGCGGCAAACTTGCGCCCGGCGAACGCCTCCAAGAGCAGTTAATCACCGAGACCCTGGGGGGTCAGTCGCGGACCGGTCCGCGAGGCACTGGTGCTGCTGGAGCGGGAAGGGCTGGTCGTCCGCAACCACAACAAGGGCGCGTTCGTCGCACGCCTGTCAGGTTCCTGAAATTGCATGATCCGTTGAGTGCATTCAGGAGGCGCTGGTTGCATGAGGCGGAGATATAGAGGAGCGTCTATATGCTGAAAGAGTTGATGCC
>CAYUYN010000190.1:0-5975 GCA_964449185.1 uncultured Anaerolineales bacterium
GCTGTTCAGCGAGGTGCGCTCGATGAGGCGGCCGCTGGGCTGGACCAGCACCGCCCAGCCCAGCGAACCCTACACGCGGATGCTGCCAAAGCCGCCGCTGCGCCCGCCGGTGGCGCGCAGGGCCAGCGCGTCCGACATGGCCTCGCGGCTGGCGCCAGCCAGGGCCTCCAGCACGATGACCACCGCAATCCACACAAACAGGCGCTGCTGGCTGAGCGCGACGATGGTGGCGGCGTGCGCCAGGATGGAAATTTGCAGCAGGCGCTGCGGGCGGCTCAGGCGGTCGGCCCAGTTGGCCCACAACGGGCCGATCAGCAGGCTCACGCCGGCGGCCAGCATGGCCAGCAGACCGATCTGCGTGCCGGTCAGCCCCAGGCGGCGGTAATACAGGCCAAGGAACGGCGCCACGAAGCCCGTGGCGCCGATAAACAAGAAATAGTACAGCCGGATGGTCCACCACTGCCGGCGATCAATGGGAAGCATAGCGGTCGGGAAGGTGTGCGGGAATGAGTGGGTACGCGGGCGCTATTCTAGCACTGACCGTGCGGACAGCACGACGTTTGTCGATACCGTGCCGGCGATGGAGCCGGTTTTGGAAACGCCGTGTGATTTCTAGAGTCAAGCAGGGAGGCGGGCGCCTCACTCGCATCTTTACGCACCTTTAGATGAAATGGTCTGTCGCCTGTCGTCTGTCGTCCGTCGTCTGTTGCTTGCCTCGCCGCGACAATGGGACTACCCTGGTAGTCTATCCACACAGGAGCGCCCATGCAGCTTACGATCGAAAACCTCGGCAAGCAGTATCGTGCCGACTTTTGGGGTCTGCGCCAATTCTCGCTGGACCTGGGCCCCGGCGTGCTGGGGCTGCTGGGCCCCAACGGCGCCGGCAAGTCCACCCTGATGCGCATCCTGGCCACTATCACGCGCGCCAGCGAGGGCCGGGTGTTGTGGAACGGCGTCGACATCGCCAAAGCGCCCGACGGGCTGCGCGCAGCGGCCTGAGGCGCGGCGTTTTGGTCACCATCTTCAACGTTATCTTCCCGGTCTTTGCCATCGCCCTGGCCGGCTATCTGCTGGCGCGGTTTGGCGTGCTGCGCCCGCCCGACGTGGCCGGGCTGGCCACCTACGTCTTCAACGTGGCCGCGCCGGTGCTGCTGTTCGACTCGCTGGCCGGGCTGGAGTTCCCGGCCGTGATCAACTGGGGCTACCTGCTGGCCTATTACCTGGCGGCCTTTGCCGTGTTTGGCCTGGGCCTGCTGGTCAGCCGCGCGCGCTTCGGGCACAGCCTGCCCGAGCAGGGCGTGTTTGGCATGGCCGCCGCCTACTCCAACACGCTGCTCATCGGCCTGCCGGTGGTGGTGGCGGCCTTTGGCGACCAGGCCCTGCTGCCCCTCTTGCTGATCATCTCGCCGCATGCCACGCTGCTGTCGCTGACGGTGGTGGCCATCGCCGAGTCGGGCGCGGACAATGGGCAGCGCCGCTGGCAGGCGATGAAGACCACGGCGCGCAAGATGCTGCTCAACCCCATCATCCTGGGCGTGGCGGCCGGGCTGCTGTTCAACCGGCTGGGCCTCACCCTGCCGGCGGTGGTCGCCCGCACCACCGAGCTGGTGGGCCAATCGCTGCTGCCGTGCGCGCTCATCATGCTGGGCGCGTCGCTGACGCAGTACCGGCTGCGAGAGTACTCGCAGGAGGCCTGGGTGCTGGTCGGCCTCAAGCTGCTGG
Organism: uncultured Anaerolineales bacterium; assembly: GCA_964449185.1. Lineage (GTDB taxonomy): Bacteria > Chloroflexota > Anaerolineae > Anaerolineales > UBA6663 > CAYUYN01. The sequence continues at coordinate 1,723 of CAYUYN010000190.1, forward strand.
TCCAGCCGCTGCTGGTGTGGGCGCTGCTGACGTATGTGTTCCCGGTCAGCCCCCTGTGGACGGCGGTGGCCATTCTCACGGCCGGGCTGCCCATCGGCATCACCGTGACGACGTTTGCTTACAAGTATCAGGCCTGCATCCCCTCGGTGGCCGCCGCCACCCTGCTGTCGACGGTGTTGGCGCTCGGGACGCTGACGGTGATGCTATATTTCTTTGTATGAAGACCGACGACTTCCCGCGACCACGGTCTGTTTGCCCCCTCTCCCTCTCCTGGCCCGCGCCTTTGCTTTTTGCGGCCAGGACCGCAGGAGCGCCAGCGGAGGGCCGGGGTGAGGGTGAGGACCGGCCACAGCGTCAACCGAGAATGATAATGCCCTACGCCTCACTCCAAGGACGACCGACGACAGCGTTCTGCCTCCCCATGCTGTTCCTTAACACTCCTTGACCCATGAGTTCGACCACGACGACCCCCACCCTGCGCGACTGGCATGCGCTCCAAATGCTGGCGCGCTGCTATGCGTATCTGAAACCGTATTGGGCGACCGTGGCCGGGGCGTACCTGACCATGCTGGCCATCAATGGCCTGAACCTCTACATCCCCCAGGTGATCCGCGGCATTGTGGATAACGGCCTGCTGGCGGGCAACCCGGGGCTGGTGGGCCAGGCGGTGCTGGTGCTGCTGGGGCTGGCGCTGGTCAAGGGCGTGTTTACGTTCTTCCAGCAGCGCTGGCTGGAGGTGGCCTCGCAGAACGTGGCCTACGACCTGCGCAACGACATCCAGACCAAGCTCACCGACCTCTCCTTCTCCTACCACGACAACACCGAAGCCGGGCAGTTGCTCTCGCGCGCCATCCAGGACGTGGAGCGCATCCGCTTTCTCACCGGGCGCGCCAGCTTCCGCGTGGTGGACGGACTGGTGCTGCTGGTGGGCACGGGCGCGGTGCTGCTGTGGATGAACCCGACCCTGGCGCTGCTGGTGCTGCTGAGCCTGCCGCTGCTGCTGCACCGCGCCTTCTACTATGCCAGCCGGGCGCGGCCGCTCTCGGTGGTCATCCAGGACCAACTGGGCCGGGTGACCACGCGCCTGGAGCAGAGCCTGCGCGGGGTGCGGGTGGTGAAGGCCTTTGCGCAGGAAGAGGCCGAGATCGCCCGCTACGACGCCGAGAACGAAGGCTGGTTTGGCCTGTCGGCGCAGTCGTCGCGGCTGGAGGCCGTGCACGTGCCCCTGCTGGACCTGATCGTCAACGGCGGCACCGTGTGCATCCTGCTGTACGGCGGCTGGCTGGTGATCCAGGGGCAGCTCACCATCGGCGCGTTGGTGGCCTTTACCACCTACCTGGCGCAGTTGGCCTCGCCGGTGCGCGCCGTTGGCCGGGTCATACCCGCCATCGCCATGGCCAGCGCGGCCGGCGAGCGCATCTTCGCCATCCTGGACCAGTCGCCGGAGGTGCGCGACGCGCCCAACGCCATCACCGTGCCGCCGCTCAAGGGCCACGTGCGCTTTGAGGACGTCTCGCTGGCCTACGCTGGCCGCCGCCCGGCCGTGAGCGGGGTGAGCTTTGAAGCCCGGCCGGGCCAGGTGGTGGCGCTGCTGGGCGCCACCGGCGCGGGCAAGTCGACTCTGACGTACCTGATCGGCCGCTTCTACGACCCCACCGCCGGGCGCGTGACCATCGACGGCTACGACCTGCGGCAGGTCAAGCGCGCCTCGCTGCGGCGGCAGATCGGCGTGGTGCTGCAGGAGACGGTGCTGTTCTCGGACACCGTCCGCGAAAACATTGCCTTTGGGCGGCCGTCGGCCAGCGAAGACGAGATCGTGGCGGCGGCCCAGGCGGCGCAGGCGCACGACTTTATCCTGGCCATGCCCGAGGGCTACGACACGCCCGTGGGCGAGCGCGGCGTGACGCTCTCGGGCGGGCAGAAGCAGCGGCTGGCCATTGCCCGGGCGCTGCTGACCGACCCCCGCCTCCTGATCCTGGACGACGCCACCGCCAGCGTGGACACCGCGACCGAACAGGCCATCCAGACGGCGCTGGACCGGCTGATGCAAGGCCGCACGACCTTTATCATTGCGCACCGGCTGAGCACCATGCGCCGGGCCGACCTGATCCTGGTGCTGGAGCACGGCCGCCTGGCGGCACAGGGCACGCACGCCAACCTGATTACGGACTCGCCGCTGTACGCCGCCATCTACGACCGCCAACAGGGCGTGGCGGAAAACGCCGCTCCCGAGACGGAGCCTTAAGCATGGCCATGGCGGTAGGAGGCTCGGGCGGCGACCGGGGGCCAGGCGGCGCGCTGCGTGGCGCAGCCGAAGAGGCGGGCGGCCGGCTGTTCAACTGGCGCGTGGTGCGCCGCATGCTGGTGTACCTGCGGCCGTATCGCGCGCGCATTGCGGCTGCTGCCGGGCTGATGCTGGTGGGGTCGGCCATGACCCTGCTGGCGCCCTACCTGGTGAAGCAGACCCTCGACGACGCCATCGCCAGGGGCGACACGGGGCGGCTGGTGGGCTATGGCGCGGCCACGGCGGCGGCCTTTGTGGTGCTGTACGTGGCCACGGCCCTCCAGCGCTATCTGTTGGGCTGGGTGGGCCAGCGCGCGCTGGCCGATGTGCGCGCCGACCTGTTCCGCCACCTGCACCGGCTCTCGCTGGGCTACTTCGACACGCACATCGTGGGCGTGACCGTCTCGCGCGTCATCAATGACGTGGCCACCGTCAGCGATCTGCTGTCGCAGGGGCTCATCACCCTGCTGGGCGATGTGGTGCTGCTGGTCGGCATCATCGTCGTGATGCTCAGCCTGAACTGGAAGCTGGCGCTGCTGGCCCTGATCGTCGTGCCCTTGATGCTGGTGGCCACGCGCGTGTTCTCGCGCCAGGCGCGGCGGGCCTACCGCACCACGCGCTCCACCGTGGCGGCCGTGGTGGGCGACCTGGCCGAAGAGATCGCCGGGATGCGGGTGATCCAGGCCTTTGCGCGCGAAGAAATTTCGCGCGCCCGGTTTGAAAAAGTGAACGACGCCAACCGCAACGCCCACGTGCGGGCCATGTCGCTGTCGTTTGTCTTTCTGCCCACGGTGGAGTTCCTGGGCGTGGTGGCCACCGGCATCGTGCTGTGGTTTGGGGCGCAGGCCATGACGCGCGGCGAGATCACGCTCGGCGTGCTGGTGGCCTTCCTGGCGTATGTGGCGCGGTTTTTCCAGCCCATCCAGGAGCTGAGCCAACTGCAGACCACGCTCCAGTCGGCCATGGCCGGCGGCGAGCAAGTGGTGCGGCTGTTGGAGACGGCGCCGGTGGTGCAGGACCAGCCCGGCGCGCGCGACCTGCCGCCGGTGGTGGGGCGGGTGACGTTTGAGCACGTCTCCTTCGCCTACCGGCCCGACGCGCCGACCGTGCTGCATGACGTGAACCTGACCATCGAGCCGGGGCAGACCGTGGCGCTGGTCGGCCCGACCGGCGCGGGCAAGACCTCCATCGCCAGCCTGATCCTGCGCTACTACGACGTGACCGCGGGCGCCGTGCGCATCGACGGCCACGACGTGCGCGACTTTACCCAGCGCTCGCTGCGGCGGCAGACCGGGGTGGTGGCACAAGACTCGTTCCTGTTCGCCGGCACCGTGGCCGGCAACATCCGCTTCGGCCAGCCCGACGCGACCGACGCGGCGGTGCAGGACGCGGCGCGGTTGGCGAACGCTCACGACTTCATCGTGCACCTGCCGGCGGGCTATGCGACCCGCATCCTGGAAGGCGGCGCCAACCTGTCGCTCGGGCAGCGGCAGCTCATCTGCATCGCCCGCGCCATCCTGGCCGACCCACGCCTGCTGATCCTGGACGAGGCCACCGCGCATGTGGACACGGTGACCGAGACCCTCATCCAGGACGCCCTGGCGCGCCTCCTCGTGAACCGCACCACCCTCGTCATCGCCCACCGCCTGAGCACCATCCAGGACGCCGACCGGATTCTCGTCATCGACCACGGGCAGATCGTGGAAGAGGGCACGCACGCCGAGCTGATAAAGCGCGGCGGGGTGTACAAGGGGCTGGTGGAGAAGACGAAGAGTATGTGAGTGTGGAAGTATGATGCTATCATTATCCCCATCCACCAGCCCGCTTCACAAAGGACACCCCCGTGCCAGACTACACCCCTCAACCCGAGCATAAGTTCACCTTCGGTCTGTGGACCGTGGGCAATGTGGGCCGCGACCCGTTTGGGCCGGCGGTGCGCGCGCCGCTGCCGCCGCCGCAGCTCGTTCAC
>CAYUYN010000190.1:6075-7729 GCA_964449185.1 uncultured Anaerolineales bacterium
TTGCACAAAACCATGCACGCCATCGACCTGGGCGTGGATTTAGGCGCCTCAATTTACGTGTGTTGGGGCGGGCGCGAGGGCACCGAGTCGGACGCCAACAAGAACCCGGCCGACGCGCTCAAGCGCCTACGCGAGGCCTTCAACTTCCTGGGCGAATACGTCCTGGGCCAGGGCTACGACCTGAAATTCGCGCTGGAGGCCAAGCCCAACGAGCCGCGCGGCGACCTGTACCTGCCCACGACCGGCGCCATGCTCGGCTTTATCGAGACCCTGGCGCACCCGGAGATGGTGGGCGTCAACCCCGAGATGGCGCACGAGCACATGGCCGGGCTCAACTTCCTGCATGCCGTGGCCCAGGCCTGGGAAGCCGGCAAGCTCTTCCACATCGACCTCAACGACCAGAACTTTGCCCGCTACGACCAGGACTTCCGCTTTGGGGCGCACAATTACAAGCAGGCCTTCTTGCTGGTGAAATTTCTGGAAGACGTGGGCTATGCTGGGCCGCGCCACTTTGACGCGCACGCCTACCGCACCGAAGACTACGAAGGCGTCAAGGACTTCGCGCGCGGCTGCATGCGGTCGTACCTGATCCTGAAAGAGAAGGCCGCGGCCTATAACGCCGACCCCGAAGTCCAGGCGCTGTTGGCCGAGATCAACGCGGGCAATGCTGCCCCGGCCGCGGCCTACTCGCGCAGCGCGGCGGAGGCGCTGAAAGGCCAGACGTTCGACCGCGAGGCGCTGGGGCGGCGCGGGTACAAGTATGAGCGGCTCGATCAGTTGCTGTTCGAGGTGATCGTGGGCGTGAGATAGTGGCCAGTGGGTTGGTTTTACTGACCACTAACCACTGACCACTGAATTGAGGGCTAAGCGTTGGGCACCTACTTATTAGGCATCGATGTCTCGACGACGGCCACCAAGGCCCTGCTGATTGACGAGGCGGGCGCGGTGGTGGCCGTGGGGGTGAGCGAGTATCCGTTTGAGACGCCGCGCCCGTTGTGGAGCGAGCAGGACCCGCGCCTGTGGTGGCAGGGCCTGGTGGCGAGCGTGCGCGGCGCCCTGCGGATGGCCGAGGCGGGGGTGGCGCCGGAGGACATCGCCGGCATCGGGCTGACCGGCCAGATGCACGGCCTGGTGCTGCTGGACGAGGCCGGCGACGTGCTGCGTCCGTCGATCCTGTGGAATGACCAGCGCACGGCCGCCGAGTGCGACGAGATCCGCGCGCGGCTGGGGCGCGCGCGGCTGATTCAGCTTACCGGCAACGATGCCCTGACCGGCTTCACGGCGCCCAAGATCCTGTGGGTGCGCCGGCACGAGCCGGAGGTCTACGCCCGCGTAAGGCATGTGCTGCTGCCCAAGGACTATGCCCGCTACCGGTTGACGGGCGCGTATGCCATGGACAAGGCCGACGGCGCCGGCACCCTGCTGGTGGATTTGCGGCGGCGCGATTGGTCGGACGAGGTGCTGGCGGCGCTGGAGATCCCGCGCGCGTGGCTGCCGCCGCTGTTTGAGGGGCCGCAGATCACCGGTCACTTAACCGAAGCCGCCGCCGCGGCCACCGGTCTGCGCGCGGGGACGCCCGTGGTGGCCGGCGGGGGCGACCAGGCGGCGCAGGGTGTGGGCGTGGGCGCGGTGAAGGCCGGCATCGTGGCGCTGA
>CAYUYN010000191.1:0-7657 GCA_964449185.1 uncultured Anaerolineales bacterium
GGCCGGGTGACCGGGCGCCGCGCAGGTGGCGGCGTGGTCGCTGGCGACGGCCGCCCACCCGGCCGCCCACCGAAGGGCCGCTGGTTGTCCGAGGCCTGCTTGGGCTGCGCGGGCTGGGCGTAATCAAAGTCGGGCAGGGTGCGGCGCTCCAGCCGGCTGCCCAGCGCACGCTCGATGGTGCGCACGATATCCTGGTCTTCCGGCGTCACCAGGCTAAAGGCATCGCCGGTGCGCGCCGCGCGGCCCGTCCGGCCGATGCGGTGGGTGTAGGCATCGGCCGTGTCGGGGATGTCGTAGTTGATCACGTGCGAGATCTGCGACACGTCCAGCCCGCGCGCGGCGATGTCGGTGGCCACCATGATCTGGAACGAGCCATCGCGGAAACCGGCCATGGAGGCGGTGCGCTGGTTCTGCGACAGGTTGCCCTGCAGCGAGGTGGCCTTGTACCCGGCCGCCTTAAGCTGCTGGGCGATCTTCTTGGTGCGGTGCTTGGTGCGCATAAAGACCAGCACCGACTCGGTGTCGGTGCGCTCCAGCAGCGCCAGCAGCAGCGGGGTCTTCAGGTGCGGCATCACCGGGTACAGCGCGTGGGCCACGGTATTGAGCGGCAGCGTGTGGTTCACCTGCACCGTCACCGGGTCGCGCAGGATGTCACGCGTCAGCCGGCGCACGTCGTCGGGCATGGTGGCCGAGAACAGCAGGGTCTGCTTGTCCTTGGGCAGGTGCGACAGGATGCGGCGCACGTCGGGCAGAAAGCCCATGTCAAACATGCGGTCGGCCTCGTCCAGCACCAGCACTTCCAGCCGGTCGAGCTTGATGTTGCGCTGGCTGATGTGATCCAGCAGGCGGCCCGGGCAGGCCACCACAATCTCGGCGCCCGCGCGCAGCTTCTGGATCTGCGGCTGCGCGCCCACGCCGCCGTAGATGGTGGCGCTGCGCAGCTTGGTCTGCCGGCCCAGGTCGATGATGGCGGTGTTGATCTGCTCGGCCAGCTCGCGCGTGGGTGCGATGATCAGCGCGCGCACGTGCCCGCGCGGTCCCTGGTTGAGCCGCTGCAGGATCGGCAGCACAAACGCCGCCGTCTTGCCGGTGCCGGTCTGGGCCAAGCCAATGACGTCGCGCCCGGCCAATACCGGGGGGATCGCCTGCACTTGAATGGGGGTGGGTTCGGCGTAGCCGAGCGCCTTGACGCCGGCCGCTACCTGCGGGTGGAGGTTAAACGCTGAAAAGCTCACTGAGAGTTGTCCTTTGGCATCCATATGAGCCAAGTCGCACTCTCAGCCCAACTAAACGTATTAGTGTGGATGATACCACATATAAGCCTCCACCGCCTCGCCCGCTACCTCCAGGGGCGTCACGCCCCGGCTGGCGTCGGTGCACCCAGTCAGCAGGTTGGTCGGCGCCACCCCGCGCCGCCGCGCCAGGATGCGGTGCCGCCGCTCATCGCCCAGCTCGGCTCGCTCGGCGGCCAAGTCGCCAGGGCGCGGCTGCACCGCGCCGGTCGCCTCGAACGCCGCGCGGTCCAGCAGGTCAATCCGCCGCCCGCGCAGCCGCAGGTGCAGCAGATCGCCCGTCTCCAGGTACAGGATGCCCCCGCCGCGCAGGGCCTCCGGCGTAATATGCCCGATGGCGGCCCCATAGGTCACGCCCGAGTAGCGGCCGTCGCTCAAGATCGTCACCAGCGGGCGCAGGGCGCGGCTGCTGTTGATGTGCTGCATCGGCGTAAACATCTCCGGCATGCCAAAGGCTTCCGGTCCCTGCCCGCTGATCACCATCGCCAGCTTCAGCGTGCCCGCTGCGGCCATCATCGTCAGGCTGGTCGCCTCACCCGTGCCCCCGTTGTGAAGGTGCATTCTGGTCAGCAGCTCAAGGGTTAACGCCTGACCCGCACCTGCAATGGACAAAGTCTGTCGTCCATCGTCGGTCGTCGGTCGTCGATTTTCCAACCCTTCCAAGAAATGCCTGTCCAGCAGTTTCTGGTTCGCGTCATCTTCATTCTCAAAGTACACCACCAGCGCCAGCTTCTCATCGAACTCATCCAGCAGCGCGTCCGGCAGGCCGCTGATCTTCACGACGGCCGTGTCGAACCAGTTGCCGCCCAGCACGTCAATGCCGCTCACCGCCCGGCGCGGCCGCGACAGCACGATGGGGTTGTCCTTGACCGTGTCGGCCGACAGCCCGCGTGGGTCGCTCAGCCGCTGCTGCCAGGTCTCCCCGGTGACCGTGGGCGCTTCCAGCCGCATGGGCACGCCCTGCCTCGCCAGCTCGTAGATGACGGTCTCGATGCCGCGGTTCTGCCCGGTGCAGCACTGCTGCGCCCAGGCAAACACGTCGCGGCCGGCCGTGAGCGAGTAGTTAAAGATGTCGGGGATGGGCACGGCCGTGCGGATGGCGTCGTAGTCGGCCAGCGAGAAGTTCACCCCCGCGTACTGCATGGCGGCCACGAGGTGCATGATCAGGTTGCTGCTGCCGCCGGTGGCCGAGTGCACGCGCACCGCATTCTCGATGTTGGCCCGCACCAGCGTGCCCACCGAGAAGGCCGGGTCGTCCAAAAAGCGGAACAGCCCCTCCACGGACGCGCCCACCTGCGCCTGGGTGGGCGGGTCGGTCAGCAGCTCCACGGCCGGGTGCACCAGGCCCAAGGCCGCCACCACATCGCGCGACGAGTTGCCGGTGCCATGGAAGGCGCAGATGCCGCCGCGCGCATCGCAGGTGTTGACGGCCAGCCGCTTCTCAAAGTGCTTGTGCGCCGCCGGGGTCAGCAGGCCCGCCTCCACCGCGCGCGTAAACACACCCTGGAAGGCCGTGTTGGACGAGCACTGGAGGATGTAGGCCAGCGCGTCGCGCACGTCGAAGGCAATCTCACTGTGCTGGCGGCGCTCGGCCTCCAGCGCCAGCTCCTTTAACTCGCCGCGCAGGTCGTCGGGCAGGCGGCCGCCCTTGAGCACGTGCGCCGGCGCAAAGGTGGCAAACACGCTCGGCTCGCCGCGCGCCTGCCGCACGCGGTCGAGCACGGCCAGCGCGGACACAATGGCCATGGGCGTCTTGTCGCAGCCCTGGATCACAAAGGCGCCGTGGTAGCTCTGCGCCTCCATCTGGTTGACCACCATGGCCGCCACGGCATTGCGCGACTGGAGCGAGTAGCTCATGCCGCGCGTGGACTGCGCCGTGCCGTCGCACACCACCGGGATGGCGAAGGCAAACGGCACGCCGCCCTTCTCCCAGATGCGGGTGGCGGCCCTGAGCGTGGTCTCCAGGTCCATCACGTGCGCCGGGTGGTCGGGCGAGCCGCCGATGATGGCGATGCGCGGCGCGTTGGCGTCCAGCCGGTCGTACACCTCTCCCAGCTCGGCCCGCACCGCCGTGCCCAGCACCTGCCGCGCGCGGTCCAGCAGCGCCGCCACGCAGATGGGCTCGTTGGCCTTGCCCTGCACGTTATCGCGATAGGGGTTGTAGCTCGACCCCACCACTGGGAAACTGGTCATGGCTATTTGAGTCCTTCGTCGACGTTCAGCCGCCCCTGCGCCAGCAGACGCCGGAAGTGCGCCACGGTCTGGGCCACGCCCTCCACCAGCGGGGTGCGCCGCGACGGGCCGATCACCTGGTCGAGCGGCGCGCCGTCCATCTCCTCAGGGAAGGGCAGGGCTTTGGGCTCGAAGGTTATCTGGCCCGCCATCTCGGGCGCGGCGGCCTCGATGGCGGCCACGACCTCTTCCATATTGGCCGGGGTGCCGGGGGCGTTGAAGATATCGGCGCCCGCAAACGGCGCCCGCGCCGCGGCGATAAACATGCGCGCCATGTCGTCGGCCAGCTCGAAATCGCAGCGGCCGCCAAAGGAGATGTGATAGGGCCGCCCGGCCGCGGCCGCCAGCATGGCCTTGGTGGGCGTGGAGGTCAGCCCCTGGTCGCGCGCCACGCCGTACACCACGTACGGCCGCAGGCCCAGGCTGCTCACCTGGTCGTCCTGCCAATAGATGCGGGCCGTGCCTTCATTGGCCTGTTTGTACACGCCATACAGGGTGTTGGGCCGCAGCGCCGCGTCGTGCGGCAGGGGGACGTGTGGGGGGTAGGCCTCGGCCGTGTCGTACACCGCCGCCGACGAGGCATACACCACCTGGGTAATGTGCCGCCGCGCCTTGACCGCCTCAAACACGTTGACCGTGCCCACCACGTTCACCGCCGCGCCCAGGGGCGGGTTAGCCTTGCAGAACGGCACCTGCAGCGCCGCCAGGTGCAGGAGATGGGTAATGGCGTGCTCGTCCAGCGCGCGGCCCAGGGCCGCCAGATCGCCGATGTCGCCCTGCACAAAGGTCACGCGCGCCAGCTCTTCCGGCTCCAGCAGCAGCCGCAGCCGCTTCGGCTCCGTGGCCAGGTCGAAGACTACCACCGGCGTGCCGGCCTGCGCCAGGTTGCGCACCGCCCAGCCGCCGATGCAGCCCAGGGCGCCGGTCACCAGGAAACGCTCGGTCATTTAGTGCTCCTTATCGGTTTCGGCCGCGGGGCGGTCGATGGGTGAGTAGATCGTCCAGCCGCCGTCCACCATCAGGGTGGTGCCGGTGACATACGGGTTGTGGACCAGGTACAGCAGCGCGCGCGCCACGTCTTCCGGTTTACCCACGCGCCCGGCCGGCGACAGCGCGCCCCAATGCTCCGCGAAGTCCGGCCGGTCGTTCAGGTTGCGCTCGTTGAGGATGGCGCCGATGCCCAGGGCATTCACCGCGATGCGGTGCGGCCCCAGCTCCAGCGCCAGGCAGCGGGCCATGTGCCGCAGCCCGGCCTTGGACACGCCATAGGCCGACAAGCCCGGGATGGCCGCCACCCCGGTCACCGACGACGAAAACACAATACTGCCCCCACTGGCCTGCCGCACCATCTGCCGGGCCGCGGCCTGTGCCGCAAAGAACGAGCCCTTCAGGTTCAGGTCCATCACCGTGTCATACGTCGCTTCAGTAAATTCAAGAAATGGCGCATAGCGCGTCAGCCCGGCATTGGCCGCGAAGATGTCCAGCCGCCCAAAGGCCGCCACCGCCCGGTCGATCATGGCCTGGTTCTGGGCCAAGTCGGCGCAATCGGCCGCATAGCTTTCGGCCGTGCCGCCCGCCGCGCGGATGCGCGTCACCGTCGCCTCGGCCAGGTCTGGCTCGCCGTAGTGGGCCACCAGCACCGCCGCGCCCTGGCCCGCCAAGGCCTCGGCCATGGCCGCCCCGATCTCGCGGCTGGCGCCCGTGACGAGGGCCACCTTGCCGGCCAGCGGACCGGCGGAATGCTCAACGATCATCCCATTCCTTTTTGCAAAATTGTTAGGCGGTGTTCGTTTTCGCCGAGCGCAGCTCGGCGAAAACGAACACCGCCTCCACCGCATGGCCCGTATCTCAAAGATTGACAACCTGCGCAGAACAGAGGATATTTCACCTTCCATGCAAAGTCAATGATACAGGAGCCTCCCATGCCTCGTCCCGTCACCCTCTTCACCGGCCAATGGGCCGATCTGCCCCTGGAAACCCTGGCCGCCAAGGTGAGCGGCTGGGGCTACGACGGCCTCGAGCTGGCCTGCTGGGGCGATCACTTCGACGTCAGCCGCGCCCTCAACGAGGCCGGCTACGTCGCCGAGCGCCGGGAGCTGCTCAAGCGCCACAACCTCCAGTGCTTCGCCATTAGCAACCACCTGGTCGGCCAAGCCGTCTGCGACCCCATCGACGACCGGCACCGCGGCATCCTGCCGCCCGACGTCTGGGGCGACGGCGACCCGGAGGGCGTGCGCCAGCGCGCCGCCCGCCGCATGATCGACACGGTCCGCGCCGCGGCCAAGTTGGGCGTGACCCAGGTCAACGGCTTCACCGGCTCCAGCGTCTGGCACATGCTCTACTCCTTCCCGCCCAACCAGGCGGCCGCGGTGGAGGCCGGCTATGCCGACTTCGCCCGGCGCTGGAGCCCCATCCTGGACGTGTGCGACCAGGAAGGCGTGCGCTTTGGCCTGGAAGTCCACCCCACCGAGATCGCCTACGACTTTGTGACCACCGAAAAGGCGCTGGCCGCCCTCGGCCGCCGCCGCGCCTTCGGCATCAACTTCGACCCATCGCACTTGGCCCACCAGTCCCTCGACTCGGTCGCCTTCGTGGCCGAATTCGCCGACCGCATCTACCACGTGCACGTCAAGGACAGCAAAAAGTACCTCGACGGCCGCCGCGGCATCCTCGGCTCGCACCTCGGCTTTGGCGACGCCCGCCGCGGCTGGGACTTTGTCTCGCCCGGCCACGGCGACGTGGACTTCGAGGCCCTCTTCCGCGGCCTCAACCGCATTGGCTATCAGGGCCCGCTCTCGGTCGAATGGGAAGACAGCGGCATGGACCGCGAATGGGGCGCCCAAGACGCCCTGGCCTTCGTCCGCCGCACCGACTTCGCGCCCTCGGCCGTCGCCTTTGATGCTGCGTTCCAAAAGAAGTAGGAGACACCCATGTCCGAAACCGGCTTCACCACCATGGCCGCCGCCCAAGCCACCGGCCGCGCGCCCGAGATCGGCGTGGGCATGCTCGGCTATGCCTTTATGGGCAAGGCCCACAGCCACGCCTACAAAACCCTGCCGCACATGGTCTACCCGCCCCCGGCCATACCGCGGCTGGTGGCGGTGGCCGGGCGCAATGCAGCCGCCGTGCAGGCGGCCGCCGCGCGCTATGGCTACGAGACCGCCTACACCGACTGGCGCGACCTGATCCGCGACGACCGGGTGCAGCTCTTCGATAACGGCGGTCCCAACGACGCCCACGCCGAGCCCTGCCTCGCCGCGGCCGCGGCCGGCAAGCACATCCTGTGCGAGAAGCCCCTGGCGCGCACGGCCGCGGAGGCCGCCGCCATGCTGGAGGCAGTGACCAAGGCCGGGGTCAAGCACGCCGTGGCCTTCAACTATCGCTTTGTGCCGGCGATCCGCCTGGCGCGCGAGCTGATCGACAGCGGCGCGCTGGGGCAGCTCTATCACTTCCGCGCCGTCTACTTGCAGGAATGGATCATGCCGCATTACGACACGCCCATGATCTGGCGGCTGGACAAAAACCAGGCCGGCAGCGGCGCGCTGGGCGACCTGGGCGCGCACATCATCGACCTGGGCCGCTACCTGGTGGGCGAGCCGCGCCGGGTGAGCGCCATGACCCGCACCTTCATCCCCGAGCGCCGCCTGGCCGACGGCAGCGGCCTGGGCCAGGTGACGGTGGACGATGCCTTTGCGGCGACCGTGGAGTTTGAGAACGGCGCCCTGGGCACCCTGGAGGCCAGCCGCTACGCCGCCGGCCGCAAGAATTACAACTGCCTCGAAGTCAACGGCCAGCACGGCACCCTGCGCTTCAACCTCGAGCGCCTCAACGAGCTGGAAGTCTTCTGGGTCAACGACGCGAACAAGTCTACCCAGGGCTTCCACAACGTGCTCGTCAGCGAGGCCCATCACCCCTTCTGGTCCTACTGGTGGCCGCCGGGCCACCTGATCGGCTGGGAGCACACCTTCGTCCACGAGATCGCCCACCTGCTCGCGGCCATCGTCAACGACACCGCCGTTGGTCCCCACGGCGCCACCTTTGAGGACGGCTACAAGAATGCCGTCATCTGCGACGCCATTCTCGCCTCGGCCGAGCAAGGCCGCCGCGTCGATATTCATTACTAGCGCTCTTCC
>CAYUYN010000192.1:0-7654 GCA_964449185.1 uncultured Anaerolineales bacterium
GCCAGGCCGCTGACGCGGTGGCGCAGGGCGGCCCACAGGCGGCCGAGGGCGCGCAGGGGCGCCAGGCGGCGCAGCGCTTGCAGCAGCTCGGGGCGCTCGCGCAGGTAGCTGACGAGCACGTACAGCACCATGCCCACGATCAGGGTCCAGATGACAAAGGGGCGCAGCACCTCCAGCCAGGAGCTGACTTGGGCGGGGTCGCTGGGCGGGATGATCTGCTGCTGGACGCGCTGGAGGGGCTCGACGGAGCCGGCGCCGAACAGCCGTGCCATGACCCAAGCGACGGGCAGCAGCAGCAGGCCGAGCACGGTGATGGCCAACAGCCACAGGGCCGTCAAGATCAGCATAAAGCCGTCGCCGATGACGCCGAGCGCGCCGCTGGTGTAGCCGGTGGGCAGCAGGAAGGCGAGCAGGGCGGCCAGGCCGATAAAGGCGCTGGTGTAGCGCACCCAGCGGCCGGGCAGCTCGGGAGGCGTGCGCACGCCCTGCGCCTGCCAGCGCACCGCGAGCTGCGCCAGGCGCACGCGGCTCAAGAGCACCAGACCCAGCACAAAATAAATCAGCACGTTGAGCACGAGGCCGCCGACCGGCGCGCGCTGGAGGTCCAGCACCTCGCGCCAGCTGAGGCGGGCCAGCCCGGAGAGCACCAGCAGGACGGCGCCGACCGCAAAGAAGCGGCTGGTGAGGTTGTCGGCCGGCGACTCGGTGATTTGGCGCACCTCACGCTCGGGCGGCTCCTCCGCTTTGTCGAGATCGTTGAGGGTCTCGTTGACCATGAAGTTGACGAGCACGGCCAGCAGAAAGACCACGAGGGTCTCCGCGTCGAGCAGCAGTTCGAGCAGGGCGTCGCCGTTGCCGGACAGGATACCGGTGGTGAGGTCGGCCGGCCAGCCGGCGAAGGCCAGCTGGGCGAAACGGATGAGGACGAAGTAGAGGCCGTACTCGATGACGCGGAACCGGAAAAGCTCGTGACCGTTGAGATAACGGGCGCGGATGGCGCTGTGGGCGTAGTTGGCTTCGAGGGCGGCCAGGATGCAGGCGCCGAGCATAAGGGCGGCGTGGGCGCTGGGCACGATGCCGACGGCGACCTGCGTAAGAGGCCAGATGACGCAGGCGGCCATGACGGTGAGGGCCAACGGCCGGAGGACGTAGCGCAGGAGCGGGTCCTGGGGCGGGGCGGGGCGGGGCGGGCCGTAGGCGGGGGAGGTCATACCCAGTGCTCCAGGTCTTGGGTACGCCAGATTTGGCGCAGAGGCACGCCGAGCAGGGCGGCGTAGCGCCGAGCCTGGGCCGAGGCCGCGGCGCCGCTGACGAGGATGAGCGTCACGGCGAAGCCTGCCTGGCGCAGAACGGCCAGACCTTCGAAGAGGTCGTCGGTCTCGCCGCCGGTGATGGCGACGACGGTGGTGCCCCAGGCCAGGCGGGTGCGCTCGCGGCGGAGTCGTTGCGGCAGGGGCGCCGCCGGGCCGATCTGCACGCGGGCCAGGGTCTCGAGCACGTGCATGAGGTGGCCGCGCTCGGCGCGGGGCGGCAGGTAGAATTCGCGGCGCTCGCCGTCGACGGCGTCGAGGGCTTCGGTGGTGAGGCCGACGGGCAGGCGCTGGCGCACAGTGATGTGGTGGGCCAGGGAAGCGGCCACGGTGATGGCCAGTTCGGTAGCGTCGAGGCGCGAGCGCGGGTCGTAGGCGGCGGCATTGAGATCGAGCACGAGTAGGGTCTCGCGCGCGATGGCCGGCTGGTACTGCTTGACGAGCAGCCGGCCCGCGCTGGCGGTGGCGGTCCAGTGGATGCGGCGGGGAGAGTCGCCGCGCTGGTAGTCGCGCACGCCAACGACGCGGGCCGGGTCTTCAAAGAGCGGCGAGCGAGCAGCCAGGGCCACCTGCGGCGAGCGGGTGGGCAGGCTCAAGCGCGGCAGGTGGATGACCTGGGGATAGATGATGATCTGGTCAAACGCGGCCTCGCCCCGGCGAGGCGGCTCGATGCCCAGCACGTCGCCGGTTTGGATGTTGAGCGGGCCGAGGCGATAGACGCCGCGCCGCCGGCAGTGAAGGTCGTAACTGAAGTAGCGCTCTTCGCGCGGGCCGAGGCTGAAGACTTCCTGGTGGAAGGGCGGGCTGATGAGCTCGACCGGGAGGGACTCGTGCACCTGCACCCAGGGCACCGGCAGGCGGCTGCGGTTGACCACCTGCACGCGGACGCTGACGTCATCGCCGACGAAGGCGCGGCCGACGAAGCGGCGGTGGAACTGGACGTGCTTGAGGTTGCTGCGGGTCCACAGGCGGGCGAGGACGTAGAGGATAAAGAACAGGTAGGCAATCGTAAAGAAGAAGTCGACGCGCATGACGGCGGCGACGAGGAAGAGGATGAGGAGGAAGGGGATGTAGCGGGACACCGAAAGGATGAAGGATGAAGGATGAAGGATGAAGAAAGGCAAGGAAATAAGGGAATCAAAGGAAATAAGGGAAATGGCTCTCGTATTTCTTTGCCTGGTCGCTAGGCGGGCTTCAACTCCCCTATGTCCAGCGGAGTCTTCTCCAGCACTTCATCGAGTATGGCGGCGGCGGTGCGGCCGCGGAGCTGGCTCTCGGCTTTGATGATGAGGCGGTGGCCGAGGGTGAGGGGCACCAGGGTCTTGACGTCATCGGGGATGGCGTAGTCGCGGCCGCGCAGGGCGGCGAGGGCCTGGGCGGTTTTGTAGAGCGCCAGGGAGCCACGCGTGCTGGCGCCGAGCGCCACATCGAGGTGGGCGCGGGTGGCGCGGACGAGGGCCAGGATATAGCGCTCAAGGCTCTCGTCGACGTGTACGTCGCTGATCTGGTCGGAGAGCGCGAGCAGCTCGGCGGCGGTCGCCACCTGGCCGAGGGCGTCAATGGGATGCTGCTTTTTGAGATTGCGGATGACCTGGATTTCGTCTTCCAGGGCCGGGTAGCCGAGCGAGAGGCGGATGAGGAAGCGGTCGAGCTGGGCTTCGGGCAGGGGGAAGGTGCCTTCGAACTCGATCGGGTTTTGCGTGGCCAGCACGATGAACGGCGCCCCCAGGGAATGGGTGACGCCGTCCACCGTGACCTGCCGTTCCTGCATGGCCTCGAGCAGCGCCGCCTGGGTGCGCGGGGTGGCGCGGTTGATCTCGTCGGCGAGGAGGACGTTGACGAAGACGGGGCCCGGGCGAAAGTCGAAGGCGCCGGTCTGCTGGTTGAAGACACTGACGCCCGAGATGTCGTTGGGCAGCAAGTCGGGCGTGCATTGGACGCGCTTGAAGTCGAGGCCGAGGCTGGCGGCCGTGGCGCGGGCGAGCATGGTCTTGCCCGTGCCGGGGATGTCTTCGATGAGCACGTGGCCCTGGCAGAGCAGGGCCACGAGGAGCAGCTCAATCTGCGCGTGCTTGCCGACGATGACGGTCTCGACGTTGTGGATCAGGCGCTCGCTGAAGTCGCTCAGGGGAGACATGCGGGTGGTTACAGCCTGTTCTCTTCCTGGTCGTCCTGGTCGTCGTCATCCTCGTGGCGCGCGGCTTGCTCGGGGGGCAGGGTGCGGCGCTTGCGGCCCTTGTAGTGCTCGTTGGGATCGCTGGCGGCGTGCTCCTGGCTGCCGTGGTGGCCATCGCCTTCGCCGTCCTGGTCGCGGTTTTCCGTGCGCCAGCGCAGGAGCACGCCGAAGTTGGCGTCGGCGCCGGCCTTGCCGACGACCAGGCTGGCGGTCTCGCTGCTGGCCTTGAGGCTGAAGGTGATTTCAAGCTCGTCGGGCGGGGTGCTGAGGCCGCGCAGCTTGGAGACCAGCAGCTCGGCGGAGCGGCGCACCGCTTCAACCGAGGCATCGAACGAGCCTTGGGCCTGATAGGCAGCTTCGGCGCCGGCCTCGCCGGGGCGCAGGAAGCCGCTGGGGGTGCGAATGGGCTCGTCGGCGGATTCGATTACGATGCTGCCGCCGCCTTCGAGGGGGAATTCGACATATTTGGACACGTGGGGCTCCTTGGTGAGGCTGAAGAGGTGAGTGTATGACTGTGTGACAGATTGAATGAGTGACCATTCACTGGGAGTACAGTTTACCGCGAAACGCGGGAGTTGGGGGATGAGGGGAGGCTGTGTGTTTGGGGAGGGAGGGAACGGTCAGGCCAGGCGGTGGGCGTGTTTGGCGACGACGTATTCGGCCAGGGCGTTGGTGACACCATCGGCTTGAAAGACCTCGGTGACTTGGAGGCCGGCGGCGGCAGCGAGGGTGTGGGCTTCGGCCGTGTCGAGGGCGTGGACATAGCGGAGGCCGTGCCGGCCTTTGCGCTCCCAGGTGAGGAGGGCGTCGCCGGGTTCGACGTCGGCGGGGGTGAGGTTGAGGGTGGACCAGGGCGCCTGGCGGCGGAGGAGGCGGGTGCTGGTGTGGAACTGCCAGTTGGACATGACGAACTGGCCGCCTGGGGCGAGGCGCCGGGCCAGATGGTCCAGCACGGCCTGGCGCGCGGCGTGGCTGGGCAGGTGGTGGAAGACGGCAAAAGCGAGGATCCAGTCAAAGGGAGTGGGAGGGAGGAGATCGGGGATGGCGGAGGAGAGGAGGTCGGCTTCTAAGAAGACGACCGCTTCGCGCGACCGACGACCGCGTTGCGCGACAGACGACAGACTGTCAGTAACGGCTTGTGTTTCCCGTCCTGCGTCCTGCGGCGTGAGTTGCCGGGCGCGCTCGAGCAGCGCGGCGCTTTGGTCGAGGCCGGTGTAGTGGACGGCGGGCAGGGCGCGGGCCACTTTGCCGTCGCCGCAGCCCACTTCAAGGACGTGGGCGCCGGGGGCGATGCGGTCAAGGATGCGGCGGACGCCAGGCTGGAGGCGCGGGCGCGAGTCGGCGAAGTTCTCGGCGTGCTGCTCGTAGAAGCGGCGGTTGAGGTCGGCCAGGAGACGGACCGTGGACAATTCCATGGGCGGGAATTATAGTAGGGAACGTTGAGCGAGTGTGTGGGTGTGTGGGTGAGAGGGTGACACGATGATGAATAGTAAGGTGAGAGTGGAAACATCGGTCGCGCTTGCGGATCGTCTGTCGCGCGAAGCGGTCGTCAGGTTTTAGAATGCGCACACAGGACTGGAACGCCAAGCGCGCACAGACCATCACGGCCGAGGACGAGGCGCAGCTGCTGCGGCTGATCCAGGCGGCGGAGGCGCTGGCGCCGTTTGGGCCAGAAGATTTTGCGCGGCTGCTGCGCCGCTATACGCGCGCGCACGGGCAGTTTGCGAAGGACCAGGTGGTGGCCGCCTACCGCCGCTTCTGCGAGCAGGGGCGGCTGGTGTTTGACCGCGAGACGCTGCGCCGGCTGCAGATGAAGCCGGTGCGCACGATCTCGGGGGTGGCGACGGTGACGGTGCTGACCAAGCCGTTCCCGTGCCCGGGGGAGTGCATCTTCTGCCCGACGGACGCGCGCATGCCCAAGAGTTACCTGGCCGACGAGCCGGGGGCCATCCGCGCGGAGTATCACCAGTTTGATCCGTATGCCACAACGGCCAGCCGCCTGCGGGCGCTGGAGAATATCGGGCACGCCACCGACAAGGTGGAACTGCTGATCCTGGGCGGGACGTGGTCGTATTACCCGCTGGACTACCAGGAGTGGTTTGTCAAACGCTGCCTGGACGCGATCAACGGGGTGGACTCAACCTCGCTGTTTGAGGCGCAGCTGATCAACGAGACGGCCGCGCGCCGCAACGTGGGGCTGGTGATCGAGACGCGGCCCGACTACGTGGACGCGGCGGAAGTGCAGCGGCTGCGGCGTTACGGGGTCACCAAGGTGCAGTTGGGGGCGCAGAGCCTGGATGACGGCATCCTGGACCTGAACCGGCGCGGGCATACGGTGGCGCAAACGCGCGCCGCGGTGAAGCTGCTGCGGGCGGCGGGCTTTAAGCTGCACCTGCACTGGATGCCCAACCTGCTGGGGGCCACGCCGGCCAGCGACCGGGAAGACTACGCGCGGCTGTGGGCTGACCCGGACTTGCGGCCGGACGAGCTGAAGATTTATCCGTGCGCGCTGGTGCGCGAGGCGGAGCTGGTGGACTGGTGGGAGCGCGGGGAGTACCAGCCGTACAGCGACGAGGAATTGGTGGCGCTGCTGGCCGAGTGCAAGCTGGCCACGCCGCGCTACGTGCGGCTGAGCCGCATCATCCGCGACATCCCGGCCGGACATATCGTGGCGGGCAGCACGCTGTCGAATTTGCGCGAGGTGGTGCAGCGGCGCCTGAAGGCGCAGGGGCGGGCCTGCCCGTGCATCCGCTGCCGCGAGGTGCGCGGCGAAAAAGTGAGCGAGCCGCTCAGCCTGGAGGCCGAGGTTTACGCCACCGGCGGAGGCGCGGAGCACTTTTTGAGCTGCAACACCGAAAGCGGCAAGCTGGCGGGGTTCTTGCGGCTGTCGCTGCCGGCGGCGGAGGCCACGGCGCTGACCGGGCTGGAGGAGCTGCGCGGCGCGGCCCTCATCCGCGAGGTGCACGTGTATGGGCCGGTGGTGCGCCTGGGCGAGAGCGCGCAGGGAGAGGCGCAGCACCTGGGCCTGGGCACGCGGATGATTGCCGAGGCCGAAGCGCGGGCACGCGCCGCCGGCTATGAGCGGATGGCGGTCATCTCGGCGATTGGGACGCGCGAGTACTATCGGAAGCAGGGGTATGCGGTGGAGGGGTTGTATATGCTGAAGAGATTAGAGACTTGAGATTAGAGATTGAGTCGTCAATCTGCAATCGCCACTCACTGCTGTTATTCGCTCAGTCGACCTTGATAATCGTAATGTCGACCTTGCCTGTGCCGCTGGGCACCGGAAAAGGGAACGAGTGGACAGAGCCCACATGAAGGCCCAACTCAAACGCAACGGGGGGACGGTCGTTGGCCGGGAGGGTAAACGGGTTGGAGATTTCTTTTCCGTCGAGGGAGCACTCCATGTTGGCGCGAGTGTCCCTCGTGGTGATCAGTAGCTTGAGCTCGAACAGACCGTCAGAAATTTTGCCTTCGGCTGTCCACGTGCCCGGGATCTTCGCGTGCGTAACGCAAATGCCGGCGTCGGTATCCGTGAGTGTACCGGTGTAAATGGAAGTCTGTTGGACCTCCCCGAAGACAGATCCATCAGCCTCTATTGTGATCGGCATCGTGAAAGTCGTCGTGACCTCGGAGACGTTCTTGACCGTACCCTCCACGAACTCGATGGTCGTCTCCGATTTGACAAGCAGTGCGTAGTTTAGCGGCACGCAGCCGCACTCGGGGTTTCCGTCAAACCACTCGCCCCCGGTGTCATCGACCCACTGGTGGGCCCAAGCCAAGAGGGCAGCGTGCGTGACCCCGACCGGCGGCTCCAACTTGTACTCACCCTCGACAGTATCCTGACCCAGCTCATTCAAGCCGCGCGTGCCCTTGAAGCCCTCCAGCACAAATGGGTTTTCGGGTTCGATATCGTGCTCGATATGGCTAATGAATCTTTCCGGCTCCCGGAGCTGCTCGTGCATCTGGAGGCAGAGTTGGTCCGCGGTCTTTCCCACGAAGAACTTGTCCTGGGAGGGAATGCGCCACCGTCCGGGGAACGCGCTGTGGCAGTCCTGGCATTGTTCGAAGTTGTTGAAAAAATCCTCTTTCCCATCCGGCAGGAAGAAGAGGTCTTGCCGGCCGCCGCCGTGGGTATTCTCGCCCACGGCGGCGAAGGGGTTGACGG
>CAYUYN010000193.1:0-7627 GCA_964449185.1 uncultured Anaerolineales bacterium
GCGGCGCTGCGCTTGCGGCGGTGGGCGGCGGCGCGGCGGTGGTGGCCAGCGGCGCGTTAGTCGCTGGTTCGGTGGCGGCCTCGGTCGGCGCGCCGGTGCTGGTCACGTCTACCACGGCGGGCAGGGAGGCGCTGGGCGTGACCTGGACAACAGCCGTGGGCGTGGCGCCCCGGTTGTTGAAGAACGAGACGACCGCAAAGACCACGACCCCGACCGCCACCACGCCAAACAGCGCGGTGCCGCCCAGCAGCAGCGGCCACAAAAAGGTCGGGCGCGCGGTGGGCGCGGACGGCACGGGGATGGGCGGCCGCGTGGCGGGCCGCGGGCTGGGAAGGCTGTCCACCGGCGCTACGGTGCCTGGTTCCGGCATCACCGATCCAATGTGGGTCGGGCCGGTCACTGGCGGCCAAATGGTGGGCGGGGGTTCGGGTGGGCGCGTGCGCAGCATGACGTTGGGGCCCAGGGCGGCCTCCAGCGCCGTCAGCAGGCCGTTGGCGTTCTGGAAACGCTGCGCGGGCTCCTTGGCCATGGCCTGCGCGATGACGCCATCCAGGCCGGGCGGCAAGTCGGGCCGGACCTCGAGCAGGCGCGGCGTGGGCTCCATGATGTGCTTGAAGGCCAGGCCGATGGGTGTGTCGGCCTCGTAGGGCGTGCGGCCGGTGAGCATGTGGAAGAGCATGGCGCCCAGCGCATACAGGTCGGCGCGCCCGTCAATCTGCTTGTCGCCGCGCGCCTGCTCCGGGGCCATATAGGCCGGGGTGCCCATGACGCCGGTCTGGCTGAGCTGGGTGTTGCTCGTCTGGGTGAGCTTGGCCAGGCCAAAGTCGGAGATGTAGGGGTGGCCGTCGGCGTCGAAGAGGATGTTGCCGGGCTTGAGGTCGCGGTGGACGATGCCCAGGGCGTGCGCGCGGTCGAGCGCGGGCGCCAGGCGGCTGAGGATGTTGGCGGTCTCGGACAGGCTCAGCGGTCCGTTGGCCAGCCGGTCGGCCAGCGAGCCGCCAGGCATCAGCCGCATCACCAGGTAGGGCTGGTCGTTCTCCTCTCCGTAGTCGTAGACCGGCACAATGGCGGCATGCTCCAGGGAGGCAATGGTCTGGGCCTCGCGCTCAAAGCGCGCCCGGAAAGTCGGGGTGTGCAGGAACTCGCGTGGCAGGATCTTGATGGCGACCTCGCGCTTGAAGCGCGGGTCGTAGGCGCGGAAAACGGTGGCCATGCCGCCCCGCCCCAGCTCCCCCTTCAGGTCATACCGTCCAATTTTGGCTGATGTCACAGGCATTCACCTTGAGCCAGGTTTCTGACTGGGCCTATGTTACCTGATTCTGGCATTTATGCCGCGTTTTGCCAATTGCCTATAATGCCGTTATGCCAACGCGCCCAGCCCCCAAGCAGAAGCGTGCCAGAAAATAGATACGGGGGTGTAGAACAACAGACGACGTCTGTTGTTCTACACCCCCGTATCACATTGTGAGCGCCAGGCGCGCCTCGCAAAGCCTCTACGGCAGCACAGTCCAGGGGTTAACGTGGCTGCCGTTGTAGCGCAGCTCGAAGTGCAGGTGCGGGCCGGAGGAGTTGCCGGTGCTGCCGGCCAGGCCGATGACGTTGGTCTGGTACACGCTCTGGCCGCACTCCACGTTCCACTGGCTGAGGTGGGCGTAGACGCTCTGCCAGCCGGTGCCATGGTCGATGACCACCAGGTTGCCGTAGCCGCGGCTGTTCGGCCCGGCGTAGACCACCACGCCGTTGTCGACGGCGTAGAGGGGATCGCCCAGGCGGGCCTTGATGTCCAGGCCGCGGTGGATGCCGGTGAAGTCGTAGCCGGACAGGAATTGGTTGGCGGATGGCCAGATGAAGAAGCCGCTGCCGACCGCGCCCGAGTAGCCGCCGGGGCACTGGCCAAAACTGGTGGCCGCCGTGGTCACCTGGGCGCGCGTGATGGTCGGCACCACCCAGCTCTGCAGCTCGCGCTGGCCGCCGGGGACCACCAGGTAGGTGTTGGGCGCCAGGGTGGGGTCGTTGGAGTCGAGGTTGTTGCCGGTCCAGTCGAGGATGACCTGGGGGGTCACCTGGTAAAAGTCAGCCACCTTTTCCAGCGTGTTGCCCTCGGTCACAAAGTGATAGGTGCCATCCACCGGCAGGATGTTCAGCGCCTGCCCCGGCACCAGGGAGTGCGGGTCGTCCTTGAGCGTGAAGTAGTTGCCCCACAGCACGGTCTCGGGCTTCAGCCCGTAGCGCTCGGCGATGCCAAACAGGGTATCGCCCGCCTGCACGGTGTAGACGATGACCTCGGAGCGGCCGCGGGTGGGGATGAGGGTATGCACATCGGCCAGGCGCGACACCTGGCCGCCCTCGTCGGCCGGCAGGGTTGGCTCGGACGGCGGCAGGGCCGAGAGGTCCTCCCCGCCGCTCAGCGGCAGGGGCGTGGCCACCGGCGCCAGGGTGCCGGTATTCCGCAGGGAGGCCTTTTCGGCCAGGATGTCCACAAAGCCCAGGTTGACCTGCCGCGCCCAAATGGCCAGCGCCAGCACGGCCAGCAGCAGCCCGTGCGAGGCATAGCGCAGGATCGCCTCGTGCCAGCCCGAAGCCACCAGGTCGGCCCAAATCCGCGCCAGCCCGGTGAGCTCGGGGGGCGCCGTCGTGTCGGCGGGGAGGAGGGGTTCGGCGGTCACAGTGCGTGTGTGCGTGTGTGGGTATGTGCGTGTGTGCGTGGAAGAGACTCACTCACCCGCACACTCACACACGCACATACAGTTTATTACGGTAAGTACAACCAGGGATTCACCCGCCCGAACTGGCTGTGGCGCATTTCGAAGTGGAGATGGGCGCCGGAGGAGTTGCCGGTGCTGCCGGAGAGGCCCAGGAGCTGGCCCTGGAAGATGGCACCGCCGCAGAAGACGTTGATCTGGCTGAGGTGGGCATAGGCCGTCTGCCAGCCGTTGCCGTGGTCGATGATGACCAGGTTGCCGTAGCCGCGGTAGCTCAGACCGGCAAAGACGATCACGCCAGTGTCGGAGGCGTAGAGGGGCGCGCCCATGCCGGCGGCGATGTCGATGCCAGGGTGGCCCTGGGGCAGGTAGTCGGTGCCCGAGAGGAAGTGGTTGTTGGCCGGCCACGCAAAGGTGCTGGAGCCGGTCGGACCGGAGAACGGCCCGGAGCACGAGCCGGGCTCGCCGGTGTTGGCGCTGGGACCGGTGCTGCGGGTGACCACCGGCAGTTGCCAGGTCACCGAGTCGCGCCAGCCGCCGGGGATAATAATGTACTGCCCGTTCGTGATGACCGGGTCGGAGGGGTCCAGGTCATTGCCGGGGAAGTTGACGATCTCTTCCACGGTACCGTGGTAGGCCGTGGCAATCTTCTCCAGGGTGTCGCCCGCCTGGACGATGCGCAGGGCGCCGTCCACGGGCAGGATGTTGAGCTCCTGCCCTACCGACAGCAGGTTGGGGTTGTCGGCCAGGGCCGTGTTGCCCCACAGAATGGTCTCGGGGTCCAGGTTGAACTTGTCGGCAATGACAAACAGGGTATCGTTGGCCACCACGGTGTACTTGGACACCTCGTAGCGCGGCCGGGAGGGGATGATGGTGTGGATGTCGGCCAGGCGCAGCACGTCGCCGGGATCGGGGGTGGGCAGCGCGTCATCCAGCTCGGGCGGCGGCGTGGCGCTGGCGGCCAGGGTCACGACCACCGCGGCCGGCGTGACCGTGACGGCCGCCAGGTCGGCCGGCAGGGTCAGCGACACCTGGCGGGTGAAGTCGACCCGCGCCAGCCAGATGGCGGCCGAGACCAGGCCAATGGCCAGGCCATGCAAGGCCAGCCGCAGCCAGACGTCGGGCGCGGCCAGCCGCTGGGCCAGGCCGCGTGCGCTCATGTGGTCAGCCGGCTTGCGAGCCTCGCCCGGCGACAGTTCGGTGTCAGTGGACAAACGCCTCTCCCGCCTCTCCAACAGCCGCCCAGGTGGGTTGAACGGCGCGGGAGGATGATAACAGGCAGGGACGAGGCGTCAAGAGGACATAAGAGCAGGCGCTAGTGATGAAAAATGAAAAAAGGGTGGTGGAAGCAGGCCGTGCCTGCTTCCACCACCCTCTTGTGTTTTCGGACGGAGGCCGAGACTTAGCGGCCGTTGCGGCTGTTGCTCAAGGACTCCAGGAAGTCCATGTTGTTGTCGGACTGGCGCATCTGCTCCATGATGGCCTCGGTGGCGTTGGTCAGGTCCATGCCGGCGCCGTTGGGGGGCGGGCTGACCATGTGAGCGAACATGCGCCGCATCAGCCAGACGCGCTGGGTGATGTCCGGGCCCAGCAGCAGCTCTTCGCGGCGGGTGGACGAGCGCTCGATGTCGAAGGCGGGGAAGATGCGGCGCTCCTGCAGCTTGCGCGACAGGTGCAGCTCCATGTTGCCCGTGCCCTTGAACTCTTCGTAGACCACATCGTCCATGCGCGAGCCGGTGTCGACCAGGCAAGTGGCGACGATGGTCAGCGAGCCGCCCTCTTCGAGGTTGCGGGCGGCGCCAAAGAACTTCTTGGGCGGGTAGAGCGCGGCCGGGTCCAAACCGCCGGAGAGGGTGCGCCCGGAGGGGCTCACCACCAGGTTGTAGGCGCGGGCCAGGCGGGTGAGTGAGTCCAGCAGAATGGCCACGTGCCGGCCGCCCTCCACCAGGCGCTTGGCGCGCTCCAGGGCCATCTCGGCCACGCGCACGTGCGAGGTCACCGGCTCGTCGAAGGTCGAGGCAATCACCTCGGCATCCACCGAGCGGTCCATGTCGGTCACTTCTTCCGGCCGCTCGCCGATGAGGGTGACCATCAGGTGCACTTCGGGATACTTGCGGCTGATGGCGTTGGCCACTTCCTTGAGCACGGTGGTCTTGCCGGCCTTGGGCGGCGAGACGATCAGGCCGCGCTGGCCCATGCCGACGGGGGCGATCAAGTTCAGCAGCCGGGTGCTCAGGACGTTCTTGCTGGTTTCCAGATCGAAGCGGACTTCGGGGAAGATGGGGGTAAGCTGCTCGAAGTTGGGACGCTTCTTGGCGGCCTCGGGGTCGAGACCGTTGACGGTCTCGACGCGCAGCAGGCCAAAGTACTTCTCCGAGTCTTTGGGCGCGCGCACCTGCCCAATGACCATATCGCCGGTGCGCAGGCCAAAACGGCGGATCTGCGACTGCGACACATAGATGTCTTCGAGGCCGGGCATCAGGTGCTCGGCGCGCAGAAAACCGATGCCATCTTCCACGATTTCCAGCACGCCCCCCCGCAGCTCGAGGCCTTGCTTCTCGGCATTGGCGCGCAGCAAACGGACGATCAAGTCGTCTTTCTTCAGCTTGCTGTAAGCGGGGATGTCCCACTCGCGGGCGACGATGCGCAGTTGTTCAAGGGTTTTGGGTTGCAGTTCGATAATGTCCATACGACTCGTCTCCCGAGGGAACGGGGGAAAGCCCGGCAGGTGCGCGGCGCGCGACCTACCGGGTCAGAGGGCCATGTATTATTTGCTCATGCATCCAAGAGCCACGAAAAGGTCCAGATTGTGAAATGCCAGTTTAAGGGGAAACGGGGCCGCTGATTTGGGGGTAACTGGGCAACATTATAGCATCAACCTCCGCTCACGTCAATCGTTGTCAATCGTATTTTACCTGGCTGAAGCGCATGAGTTTGTCCCAACGATGCCGCGCCACAATCTCACGCACGGTGCCCGACTTGGCGCGCATCACCAACGAATGGGTGCGCGCCCCATCCCCGTAATACTTCACCCCATCCAAGAGCTCGCCATCGGTGATGCCGGTGGCGGCGAAGAACACATTGTCGGAACGCACCAAGTCGTCGATGGTGAGCACCCGGTCCAAATCGAAGCCCATCTCTTTGGCCTTGTTGGCCTCGGCCTCGTTGCGGGCGTGCAGCTTGCCCTGGATCTCGCCGCCCATGGCCTTGAGCGCACAGGCCGAGATGACGCCCTCGGGCGTGCCGCCGATGCCCATGAGAATGTCGACGCCCGAGTCGGGCCAGGCCGTCATGAGCGCGCCGGCCACATCGCCATCGGTGATCAGGCGGATGCGGGCGCCGGACTTGCGGATATCGGCGATGAGCTTCTCGTGCCGCGGGCGGTCGAGCACCACCACGGTCAGGTCGGCCACGTCTTTGCCCTTGACGCGCGCCACGCTGCGCAGGTTGACCAGGGCCGAGACCTCAATGTCGATGGCGCCCTTGGCCTCGGGTCCCACGGCGATCTTGTCCATGTAGACGATCGGGCCGGGGTTGAACATGCTGCCGCGGTCGGCGATGGCCACGGTGGCCAGCGAGTTGGCGCGGCCCAGGGCCAGCAGGCGCGTGCCGTCGATCGGGTCCACGGCGATGTCGACCTTGGGGTCGTGGCCGGTGCCCAGGCACTCGCCATTGAAGAGCATGGGGGCTTCGTCCTTTTCGCCCTCGCCGATGACGATGACGCCATCCATCTCGACGGTGTTGAGCACCAGGCGCATGGCATCCACGGCCGCCTTGTCGCCGCCTTCCTTGTCCCCCCGCCCCATAAAGCGCCCGGCGGCCAGGGCGGCGGCCTCGGTGACGCGCACGAGCTCCAGTGCCAGGTTGCGATCGGGTTGTTCAGCCATGGATGCCTTGTCCCCGGAGTGGAAGCGGACCCCTGCGAAATAGTTTAGCGCGGGCAGGGCTGCGCGGCAGACCCTGCATTTTTCATAAGGTGTGGTCGTATTGGGCGAGCTTCTCTCGCCCTACACGACCACAACCCTTTCCTTTAAGGCTTGCTCAGAAAATAAGTCGCGGCCAGCGCGAAATAATAGCCCACGGTGACTGCCACCAGCCACGAGTCGATGCGGTCCAGGGCGCCGCCGTGGCCGGCCAGCAGGTTGCCGGTGTCTTTGACGCGGTTCTCACGCTTGAGCATGGAGACCCCCAGATCGCCGATGGGGCCGAGGGCGCCCACCAGCAGCCCGAGCAGCGCGCCGGTCTGCCAGGTGAGGGCGCTGCCGGGCCCGGCGCCAAAGGCCCAGAAGAGCGACAGCAGCCCGCCCCCCACGCAGCCGCTGAAGGCGCTGCCGAAGTAGCCTTCCCAGGTCTTCTTGGGGCTCAGGCGCGGCGCCAGGCGGTGGCGGCCAAACAAGCGGCCAAACGCGTAGGCGCCCGTATCGGCCAGCCACATGCTGGTCAGCGCGGCCAACACCCACCAGGCGCCATCCGGCAAGGCGCGCAGGGCCACAAAGTAGCGGCCCAGCCAGCCCAGATAGACGAGGCCGCCCAGGGTAATGGTGAAATCGGTGCCGGCCGAGGGCGCACCCCGTTCGAAGTCCACCAGGTGCCACGCGAGAGGCGCAAAAATGAGCAGGGCCAGCAGCAGGCCGTTGGGGTTGAGCGCCGGGTACTGAGCGGAGCCCAGCAGCAGCAGCACGCCCGCCACCAGCAGCACGCGGGCCGGGCGATGCTGGCGGGCTTCAAACAGCTTGCCATACTCCCAGGCGGCCAGGCCGAGCAGCAGGCTGATGAGCGCCAGGAAGAGCAGGCCGCCGGTGTCGACGGCCAGGACGAAGAGGGGCGCCAGGACGACCGTGATGGCCACCCGGTCGAGCAGCTCGGCGTGCCGGGCCTGGGCCGCCGCGCGGCTGGCCTCGGCCTTGGGCACGTCGGCGGGCTCG
>CAYUYN010000194.1:0-7624 GCA_964449185.1 uncultured Anaerolineales bacterium
GTTCTTGAACATGTGGCAATCTCCTTAGAGTGGGTGAAGGTGGATAGGGTGAAGGTCGAGCCCAGCCCGGTGAGGGGCCAGGCGGTTTTCAGTGGGTTGTCGGTGGAGACCCCCCGCGGGTCTGCCTGTCAAAAAAGAAAAAACCGGCCTATATCAGCCGGTTTCGCTATTAGCTCCGCGCGGGCCCTGCCGATTGTGTATCGGCAAGCGACCAGATTGGGTCCGCGGTTCATCGCTGCTTAAGACAGATTCGATTGATGGGTAAAACGGTGTTTGTGTCAGTCCCCGCAAACTGGCTAGTCCCTCCCAGTGGACGGCACCGCCTGATGCTACGTCATCTGGTGTGAACGAATGCAGCTCCCTAACGCTCGCGCCATGGACGACACGCTTCATAATAGGGCGGCTGGAGGGGTGTGTCAAGAAATTGGCCCCTATTGATATAGGCTACCGAGCTGTTGTTTGATTCTGGTTAGTAGAACGGCCCAAGGTGCGGCTGTGTCGTAATAACTCAGATCATAATCGCGCGATTGGCAAAGTCAACGGGACATAGGGACTATACTCGCAGCCTGTCGGAAAGAAGCCCCTGAAGGGGCGCGAAAGCGCGAAAGAGCGAGATCCAGGAACTGTTTGTCGAAAGCCTGCTGTTGGCGCGGACGGCTGGGGTTTTGAAGCTGGGGAACCTGAGCCTGGATGGCACCATGATCCACGCCGATGCCTCCAAGAGCCAGGCCGTCAGCTACCAGCGACTGATTGAGTTGGAAGCCCAACTGCGTCACGCTGCGCGCGTGCAGGCCCTGCTGACGCTGGCAATGCTTTTACACCGTTCAGCCGCCTGCCGGCCCCTCTCTCCGACAGGCTGCTGGGCGTGGAGCTGGACGAGAAACTGGCCGAGCCGCAGGCCTGGAAGTTCGCGGAAGCTCCGCACTGGCGGCGCAGCGATGGCTCGGTGACCAATGGGTGAGGCGGCTCCGCCGCCGCTTACTGCGTGGCCGTGAGGCCGCCGTCCAGGTAGAGAATCTGCCCAGTGATGAAATCGGAGGCGGGCGCGACGAAGAATAGCACGGTCTGCATCACTTCCTCGGGTTCGGCCACGCGCCCGAGCGGGATGCGGGCGGTGAGGGCGCTGTAGAACTGCGGGTCGGCCAGCATGCCGGCCACCATCTCCGTGCGCACAAACGTTGGGGCGACCACGTTGACGTTGATCTTGTGCGGCGCCAGCTCGGCGGCCAACTGCTTGCACAGGGTCCCTAGCCCGCCCTTGGCCGCGGTGTAGGCGGCATAGCCGCGGCCGCGCAGCCCCAGTAGGGTGCGCACCGAGCCCAGGTGGACGTGTTTGCCCCCACGGCCTTGCGCGATCATATAGCGGGCGGCGGCCTGCGACAGAAACACGGCCGACTTTAGATTGCCGGAATACACGTAGTCAAAATTCTCTTCGGTCAGGTCCAGCAGTTTTTCTTCGCGGTTAAGCCCCACGCAGTTCACCAGAATATCGATGCGGCCAAAATGCGCGGCGACGGCGTCTGTCATGCGGCCGATGTCGGGGACCGAGTGCGCGTCGAAGGGCACGCCAAAAGTGTCATAGCCCTCCTGGCTGAGCGTCTCGACCAACGCCTGGGTCTTGTCGGGGTTGCGGCCGGCGACGGCCACACTGGCGCCGGCGGCGGCCAAGCCGCGGCAGACTGCCTTGCCGATGCCGCCGTAGCCCCCCGGCACCAGCGCCACCTTGCCATCCAAACGAAAGAGCTGCCCTACCGTGGCTGAGTTGATCGTGGTCACAAGCGTGTTCCTTGTTAGCTTACTTTGAAGGCGGGCGCCACCTGTTCGCTGAACAGCCGCATCCCGTCCGTGTCCGGCGCATCCATAAACCACAGCAGGAAGTGGGTGATGCCGAGGTCGATATAGGCCTGGAGCTGGCGCTTGATTTCTTCGGGCGTGCCGACCAGCCAGGCATCGGTCAGATAGGCTGGAACCGTGTCGCTGGCGCCGTTGGCAAAAGCGCTGAGCTCGGCCTGTGCCGGCACTTCCGCGCCCGGCGGGGTCAGCGCCAGCATGGCTTTGAGCCTGGCGCGCACGGCGTCGCGGGTCGGCGCGATGAGGATCTGGGTTTCGTAGCTGATCTCCAACTCGGCAAAGGGCCGCCCGGCCCGTTCACAGGCTGCGCGCAGGCCGGCCAGCCGCTGCCGCATCTCCGCCAGGCCCACCGGCGCGCTGTTCCACCCCTGGCCCAGCCGGGCGCAGGCCTCGAATGTCAGTGGGTGGGCTTCGCCGAACCAGAGGGGTGGATGCGGTTGGGTGACGGGCGGCGGCTGGCAGACGGCGGAGGCGACGTGGTAGTAGCGGCCCACATACGTCAGGGGTTGGGCCTCGGTCGCCTGCCACAGCTTGAGGGTCAGGTCCAGCCCTTCCAGAAAATCGGCCATTCGGTCTTCCATGGCCTCGGGATAGTTCAGCCCATAGGCGTGGTGCTCGCTGGCGCGCGTGCCGGTATCGGCGAAGTAGATAAAGCGCCCGCCGGAGAGTTGGTCGAGGGTGGCGATCATCTTGGCCGCCACGGCGGGGTGGCGAAAGAAGTGGGCCTGGTGGATGAGGCCGAGCTGCACGCGACGGGTGCCGCCGGCGATGGCCGCCAGGGTGGTCCAGCCCTCGAGGATGGCCTGGTCCCGGCCCAGCATTAGATGGTCGGCCACCCACAGCGAGTCGTAGCCGAGGTCTTCGGCCAGGAGCGCGGTGTGCAGCGCCGCCTGGGGGTCGAGGGCGGGAAAGTTTGGCGTGCGGAACAGGCCGCCGCCGGGCCAGGCGAAGATGGGCACACAGAAGCCAAAACGGAGCGGAGGCATTCGGCCTGGCCTCATTCGACCACGTACCGCAGCGGCTGGCCGCGCAGGTGGTGGAGCACGTTGTGCCAGATGTTGAGCGAGTCCCGCACCCAGGTCCACGGCCCCTGCCAGGCCGAATGCGAGGTGAGCGTGACGTTGGCGCCGGCCTCTTCGTGCAGGTCGTGCAGGTCGTCCTCGGGCGGCAGCGGCTCGTCGTAAAACACATCCAGGGCGGCGCCGCCCAGGCGGCGCTGCCGCAGCGCTTCCACCAGGGCGGGTTGGTCCACCAGCTTGCCGCGCGCCGTGTTGATAAAGTAAGCGCTGGGCTTCAACAGGCCGATCTCACGCGCGCCGATGATGCGCTCTGTCTCCGGCTTAATGGGGAGGTGCACGCTAAGCACGTCCGAGCGCCGGAAAAGATCGTCCCATTCGACGTACGTGACGTGATACCGAGCTTCCAGCTCGGGGAAGCGCACCTTGTCCCAGTAGAGGGTCTGCATCTGAAAGGCGTGGGCATAGCGCGCCATCGGCCGGGCGATCTCGCCGAAGCCGAGGAGGCCCAGCGTGTCATTTTCCACCAGGCGCACCCGCGGCACGGTGGCGCCCCAGCCGCGCGCCTGGTACAGGCGCTGCTCCATCTGCACGCGCTGCTGCGGCAACTGCTTGTAGTGGTTGAGCAGCAGCGCCCAGGCATGTTCGGCTACGGCGTTGTAGTTGACCAGGGGCGTGGCACACACCGGCACGCCCAGCGCCCGCGCCGTTTCCATGGGCACGCCGCGATAGTCCAGCCCCAGATGCTGGATCAGCCGCAGCCGCCGGCCCTTGGCCAGCACTTCGGCCGGCACCTGTTCCTTGTGCACCACCAGATAGTCGAGGTCGGGGATGATCGCTTCCAGCTCGGCCAGGGTCTTGACCTCGTGCAGGGTGATCTCGTAATCCGCGAACAATTCCTCCAGCACCGGCGCGGCGTCCAGCGCGGCCGGGTCGGTGGGCGTCAGGCGCGGTTGCCATGCGTTGGTGTCCATCTTGGCCAGGCGCACGCCCAGCAGTACATTGCCGATGTTGTCCCAGACGGCGATGTGGATCATGCGTGAGCCTGCGCCCAGGCGCGCGCGAAGGTGCGTTTGCCGTTGGCCAAAACGGCCGCGGGGCTTTCCTCGCCGGGCACCGGGCGCAGTTCCATCGACAAGATCGGCGTCGTGCCCAGCCGCTCGCGCGCGCGGATCCAATACTGCGCCTTGTCCAACTGGCGCAGATATTCCACCACCTCGGGCAGGTCGTTGCGACCCTGCGGATGCCCGAAGCGCGGGTGAAAGTCGCCGTACAGCGGCGAGTTGGGATGGTCGATGACGCAGTTGCCGATATGGGCGTGGATCAGGTAGGGCGCGGCGGTCTGGAGCGCGTGCGCGGCCGTTTCGTCGAGCAGGGGGAGGTGGCTGAGGTCAATCGTCAGGCCAAAGTTGGGCCGGTCCACGGCCCGCGCCATCGCGGCGGCTTCCTCGGTGGGGCCGATCAGACGCTTCTTCTCGATGTCGCGGTCGAAGTTCTCAAACGTCAGGTGCAGCAGCCGCTGGCGCGACTGGGCCACCGCGTAATCGCACAGCGCGCGCAGGTCCTCCACCAGCCGCGCGGTGGCGGCCTCGCGCAGGGCCGGGCCGGGGTCGAGCGGCCCCTGGAGCAGCGCCATCACGCAGCCAAAGTCGGCTGCCTCGTCGATGAGGGTCTTGAGGCGGATGAGGGCGGCCTGGCGCTGGCCGGGGTCGGCGCTGCCAAGCTCCAGCCGCTCCAGCAGCACTGGCAGGATAGGCAGATAGACCACCTGGAGCGCGGACTGCGCCAGCAGGGCCTTGGCCTGCTGGCGCACCGCGGGGTCCTGGATGGGCGCGATTTCGATCGCGCCAAAATCCGTGTCGTTGATGATGGTGGGCAGGGTTTCCAGGATGGGCCCTGCGCCGCCTCGGCATTCCAGATAGATCAGGGGATGCACGACGCCAAAATCCAGCTTGTGTGACCAGGCTGTCATACGTATGTCTCCGTTCCATGGCGGGCGCGCGGCTGGAGCAGTTCGTCCAGCGTGACCATGCGGCCCAGGCGGTCCGCCTCGAGCAGGCCGAACACCAGGGCCAGCGACCGCAAACCCTGCTCGCCAGTGACTTCCGGCTCGCGGTGGTTGACGATGGCATCCACAAAATCGGCCTGCTCGATGCCCAGCAGGTTGGCGTCAATCTCCACCCACGGCAGGTCGTAGGTGGCCAGCCGTTCGCCGCCAAACAGCGCGGCGGTGGTGGGGTCGAGTGCGAAGTCGGGCACGAGGCTGAATAGTTCGGCCGGCGGCACGGCCACATCGGCCCCGGCGCGGCGCTGGACCAGGCTCAAGGGCTTGCCCGAACGGTCGACCGGGACAGACAGCGAGCCGCCGGTGCCATACATGACGCGGGCAAACGAGGCCTCGCCGCGCCCGGCCAGGTTGAGCAGCCAGTTGGCGATGGCGCCGCTGCGGAAGCGCATGACGCCCACTGACAGGTCTTCGGCGTCGGCCGGGTGGCTGACGCCCTGCGGGTCCAGGCGTTGGGCGTCCACGATGGCGTGCATGCCCACGACCGTGTCGATCGGCCCCAGGTAATATTCGAGGATGTCGGTGTAGTGCACGCCCATATCGATCACGATGCCGCCGCGATCTTTGCGGTGGCGCCAGGGCGTCATGATGACGAACTCGCCGTTGGACGAGGAAGTCTGCGTGGCCAGGAACGGACGCCCGATGGCGCCGCCGTCGACCAGGGCCTTGCCGAGCCGGTTGATCGGGTCGCGGCGATAGTTCTCCGCCACGGCCAGTTGGCGCCCGCCGGCGCGCGCGGCGGCCACCAGGCGCAGGCCGTCGGCCACGGTGAGGGTGACGGGCTTTTCGGCCAGCACGTCGACGCCGGACGCGAAAGCCTTGAGCGCGACCTCGGTGTGGGTTTCGGGCGTGGTGGTGATGATGATGGCATCCAGCCGCGTGGCGCGCAGCATGGCGTCCACATCCGTGAAGGCCTGCGGCCGCCGGCCAAGCCACCCTTCGGCTTCGCCCGCCAGGCGCTCCGCGTTGGCGGGCAGGAGGTCGCACAGCGCGGCCAGGTCAAACGACAGGCGCCCGATGGCCCGCAGCCGCTGCATCCCGAGCACGTGGCGGCGCCCCATCACGCCGCAGCCAACCAGACCCAGCGCCAGGGGCATGGCTAGGCTCCTTCCGGCAGGGCCAGCGAATACTTTTGGGCGCGCAGGTAGCGCGCGTTCAGGCGGGCACTCTCGGCCGGCGAGACATCGCTGCGGCTTTGCTCGACCACCACCCAGCCGGGGAACGGCTGCGCCTCCAGCTCGGCCAGGATGCCGGCGAAATCGAGGCCGATAGTGCCTTGCCCCATTTCGACAAACTTGCCGGCGGTCCAGTCCTTGAGATGAATGTAGCCGGTGCGGCTGCGGTACTTGCGCAGGTGGGCCAGCGGGTCTTCGCCCACCAGCCCGATGTGCGAGGCATCCAGGCAGAGCAGGGTCCGTTTGGTTTCGTTGAGCAGGATGTCGATCTCGGCCTCGGTCTCGATGGTGCAGCCGACGTGCGGGTGATAGGCCAGCCCAATGCCCAGGCGCGCGCCGTAGCGGGCCAGCTCTTCGCAGCCGCGCGCCAGGTTGGTGTATTCTTCGGCGGTGGGCGGGCGCATGCGCAGGCGGCCGCCGCCGACGAGACCATACATCTCCACGCCAAACAGCGCGGCGTAGTCCATGCGGCGCTTGTGGATGGTCAGGGTCTCGGTGCTGACGGGCACTTCGACGCCGCCAAAAAACGTGGCCGCCCGCAGGCCGCCCAGCGCCCGGGTGAGGTGCGCGGGCGTGCCCAGCCAATCCAGCGAATGGTCGAAGAGCTCGACGGCCTTCCAGCCGGCCTTGCGGATTTCCTTGAAGGCGGCGGCCAGGTCGGGTTTGGTCCCCCAGTTGATGGTGCTGTAGGCAAAGCGGAGGGTGGTGGGCTGGCGCGTGACACGGGTTGGCATGCTAAAGGTAGGCTCCCAAGCCTGAACTAGTCGTTGTGTTCCAGCACGGTGCCATGCGCTGTGAACGGGTCGGTGATGATGAGCGACAGATAGACCAGCGGCTCAAAGCCCTGGTTGTGGATGGCATGCGGCGTGGTGGCCGGCAGGTGGAGGTACTGGTTGGCCGCCAGCCCGCCGGCCAGGGTATTGACCTGCGCCTGGGCGGCGCCGCTGATGATGTAAATCACCCGATCCTGCAAATCGAGCTGGCGCGGCGCCTCGCTCTCGCCGGGCAGGAGCGTCACCCGTTCGGCAAGAAAGTGCTCGTTGGAGGGCAGCGGGCCGCTGTCGAACAGATTGGCAAAGGGCGCGTCGCCCTCAAAACTATCGGGGGTGAAGTCCTTGGCGCGCAGCCGGTTGTATTTGTGGTTGGGGGCGACGACGACAAAGAAGCAGACCGGGGCAGTGCCCTTGAACCAGTAATTGTGATACTTCTTGGGTGGCATGAGGATAAAATCGCCCGGCCGGTAGGTGCGCTTGCCGCCGCCGATTTCGATTTCCAGGCTGCCCTGCGCGAGATAGGCGATCTCGGTGGCGTCATCGTGGACGTGCGGCGTGGGGCCGAGCCAGTCATTGTTAAACCACTGCACGTCGGGCGTCCAGATGAGCGGGAGCCCCCGGCAGCGTTCGGCCAGCATGCGCGGCTGGGCCATCCACGCCTCATGGTTGATGTTCAAAATGCGGGTTTCCTTATGAGTGGCTTGCGGGTGTAGTCTACCGCTACCGGGCCAGAATGCGCAATGG
>CAYUYN010000195.1:0-7600 GCA_964449185.1 uncultured Anaerolineales bacterium
AAGTACAGCTATCAGAGCGACTTGCGGCTGGCACATGGCTACCAAGCGGACGGCCCGACAGCCGCACGCTGAGGTGGCGGGCCGTGATGCCGGTGTTGGTGAGCGTAAACTGGCCGATGAGGGTATGCGAATCGGGCACCCAGTAGTCGGCGGTGACGGCCACGCCCAGCAGCGGCTCGCACACCACGCGGGCATAATTGACGAAGAAGGCCTCGACCTTGGTCGGGCTGACAAACTCGGCCGGGTCGGTGACGGTGCGCGCGTCTTCGGTGAAACTGGGGAACAGGCGCATATCGCGGGCGCGCAGGCCATAGGTAGTGCGCACGGCCAGCGCGGGCGGATCGCCGCCGGCCAGCACCAGCTCCCAGATGTGGTCGTTGGTGTAGTCGGTCGGCCCCAGGCGCACATCGGCCGCCAGGCGCAGGGCAAGGGGATCCGAGGCGGTGAGGGACCAGAGGCGAATAGGCGCCATTGTAAGGCGAAGTAGAGGAACCGGGCCGCCGCCCTCAGACGGCCACGGCCCCATCCAGCCGCGCAAAGCGCGACTGCATCTGCACCAGGTTGTAAAACAGGCCCTGCCGCGCCAGTAGGGCCGTGGGCGTGCCGATTTCCTCCAAGCGCCCGTGTTTCAGGCCAATAATGCGGTCGGCGTTCGAGAGGGTCGACAGGCGGTGGGCAATGGCAATCGTAGTGCGGCCCTGCACCAGCGCGTCCAGCGCCTGTTGAATCTGCTGCTCGGTTTCGGTGTCCACCGAGGAGGTGGCTTCGTCCAGAATCAGGATGGGCGGGTTCAGCAGGATGGCGCGCGCAATCGAGATGCGCTGGCGCTCGCCGCCCGACAGGCCGCTGCCGCCCTCGCCCACGATGGTGTCATAGCTTTCGGGGAAATTGGTGATGAAGTCGTGCGCGTTGGCCGCCTTGGCGGCGCGGATAATTTCGGTGCGGCTGGCGCCGGGCTTGCCATAGGCGATGTTCTGCGCCAGGGTGCCGCGAAATAGGAACGGGCTTTGCAGCACAATGCCGATGCGCTGCCGCAGTTCGGTAATCGAAAAGTCGCGCAGGTCCACCCCGTCCAGCCTGATGGCGCCTTCGGTCACATCGTAAAACCGGCACAGCAGGTTCACCAGGGTCGTCTTGCCGGCCCCGCTCGGCCCCACCACGCCAATCAGCTCACCCGGCTCAATCGTAAACGACACGTCCTTGATGATGGGGAAGTAGGGATCATAGCCAAAGGTGACGTGGTCAAACTCAATCTGGCCCCGGCCTGCGCCCGCGCGGTGTGGCTGGGGCGGCTCCTGCACGGTGGGCGTCTCGTCCAGAAACTCAAAAGTGCGCTGGGCGATGGTGACAAAGCGGTTCATGGACTGGCTGATCTGCGTGAGGTTCGAGAGCGGCCCGTAAAACATGCCCAGGTAGCTCAAGAACGCAATCAGCGTGCCCAGGGTAATGCGCCCTTCCAGCACGGCCCGGCCCCCGGCGTACCAAATGATGAGGCCGCCGGCCCCAAACGCAAACGACACCAGCGGGAAGAAGCGGCCCCAGGCCACGTCCACCCGCAGGCGGGCGGCCATGGCGGCGCGATTGCGATCTTGATAGCGGGTCTCTTCTTGATCTTCCTGGGCGAAGGCCTTAACGACCTGGATGCCGGCCAGGAAGGTGTTGAGCATGGAGTTGAGCCGCCAGCGCGCATTCCAATAGCGGCGGAAGTGCGGCCGCATGCGGCGGTGGTAGACCAGCGTGGCCAGGAACACAAACGGCGCGGGGATGAAGATAAACAGCCCCAGGCTGGGCGCCATGCTGAACAGCACCAGGCCGATGCCGGTGATGAGCAGCAGGTTGAGGGCCACGCCTGAGAACTGGGTGATGAGGCCCTGCAGTTCGTCGGTATCGTGGTTGATGCGGGTGAGCAGGCGCCCGGCGTCGTTGCGGTCGAAGAACTCAATCGACAGCGTACGCATGTGGGTAAACATTTTTTCGCGGATGCCGGAGACGAAGGCCGTGCCCACGCGCTGGGTGAGGACGCCATCGGAGATAGTGATGAGGACGCGCACAATCTGCAGCCCCAGCAGCCCGCCCACCAGCCAGCTCAGCCAATTGGTGTGCGCCTGCGCCTGGAGCACATCGTCAATTAAGACGCGCGTCAGGTAAGGCGGCACCAAGTCCACAATGACCCCCGTCAACAGCAGCAGCACGTAAATCAGGCCCTGCCGCCAATAGGGCGCGGCCAGCAGCAACAGGCGCTTGACCACGTGCCCGCGGTTGATGCAGTGCGGGCAAACCTTGAGCGAGGGGTCCAGCAGCCGCCGGCCGCAGATGGGGCAGCGCTTCTCGCCGGAATGGGGGCTGGGCCAGGGCGCCGCCGGGCCCAGTTCGGCCCGCTGCTTAAGGTA
Organism: uncultured Anaerolineales bacterium; assembly: GCA_964449185.1. GTDB lineage: Bacteria > Chloroflexota > Anaerolineae > Anaerolineales > UBA6663 > CAYUYN01. The sequence goes on from CAYUYN010000195.1 coordinate 2,391, forward strand.
GTGCGCCACGCGGGCAAAAGCATCGTTGAGTTCGTGCGAAAAGTGCAGCAGGTTTTGGGGCTGCCCCTGCACGGTGACTTCGAGTTGGCCGTTGCCCACGCAGGGGGTGATGTGCGCGGTCTCCACATCCGCCAGCGCCAGCCGCAGGCGCACGCGCGCGCGGCTGTCCTGGGCATCAATCACCCAGGCCTGCGCGTCATCCAGCAATAACCATTGTTCGCCAAAATTGCCCTCCGCCGACAGATCGGAGGCCAGGGCCAGGCCCAAGCGCTCCACCTGGCCACCCGCGCCTTCAAAGCAGGCGCGGACGGCGCTGGGCAGCATGGGCGGGTGGTCGGGCGGCGTGGGCAAAACAGCGGGCAAAGGAGGCATACGACCTTCCATAGAGCGGCCGGCGCGCAGCCGGGCGGTGGGTTCGAATGGGGCGGCGGTGAAAGGGGACCGGTGGGCTTAGAGCAGCAGGCAGCGCTTTAGCAATTTCTGGCTGGGGGCGTCGAGGGCATTGAGATCAAAGATTTCATATCGGGCCTGGTTGATGTCGATGATCAACCAGCGGCCCGGTGAAACTTCGCGGGTATTGGCGATGATATTGTCGTGCATGATCACTTCCCGCGGGCCGCGATCGGTCTCCACCGTCCAGAACAGATAGCCGAACTCCTCGCGGATGGCGCTGATGCGCTGGATCTGGGGCACCAGGTAGTGGCGGCGCAATTCGCGCAGCACGGTCTTGCGCGACTCGGCGTCCAGCTGCATCACGGCTTCGATGACGCCGATCTCGACGTTTTCATCGCCGCTTTGGTAGCGGACCGTAATCCAGGTCCCCTCCCCCGACAGCGGGAAGCATTTGCGCAGGGTGACACGCGGAAAGAAGCGGCCATCGGCCAGCCGCAGCGTGACGTTTTCGCCCGCGTAGCGAAAGCATAAATCGGCCGGGACCAGGTCAACGATTTCAAAAGCGCGGGGGGCCGCGGGGGGCCGCGCCTCGGTTGTGGTAAGCATGGGGTTAATTGGCCTCAAACGTGCCCCGCCGGCCAGGCGCGGCCGGCCAGCAGGCAGAAAACATCGCATAACGCGGGTGCGGCTGAGTGACGGCGACCATCCAGGCAGCGGTGCGCAGCGGTATCGGTTAGAAGGTGGGATAGGGTTTAGGCTGGGCCAGACCACCGGCCCGGTGAGGGGGTGGCCGGGCTCGTCAGCCAAGCGGGAATTTTATGTTATACGCCAGGTCGTTCAGTTTCAAACAGCCCTGTACATTCCGCCACTATAGCTTACCCGCTTGCTGAATGTCAATGACACGTGAGACGTATTCCCTGTGATAGGGCTTTTCCATTTTCAGCCTGCGGCCGCCAGCAGGCGTTTTAGGGCCTCATCGGGGTGGGCAACATAGTAGCGGCGCTTTTGGGCGGCATTTGTCTTGCCGCCGCGCAGCAACAGCGCCAGCACCAGATTGTTGAGGAGGGCGACGGCTTCGGCTATGGTCCAATCGCGGGTGCGCCCGGCATCTTCACGGAAGGTCACATCACGGCGGAAATGCAAACCATTCTCCTGGCCCCAATGCTCGCGGACGATTGCCAACAGCCGCGCCGGTCCGGCTTCAGCCGCGCTCAGGCTGGTGATCCCATACGCCACTTCCGCCCGCTGCTGGCCGCGCGCCACAATTTCGGTTTTCCGCTCCAGCTTGAACACTTGCTGGGCCCCCGGCCAATCGCAGGTTTCGGCCAACAAACTGCTGGTGGTCAGGGTGCGGGTCTCGATCCGACCATGCCCGGCGTTGACCGTCTGGGCGCTGGCAAAGTCGGTCGGAGCGGGGCTGAAGCCGGGCACGCAGGGTTGGTCGTTCTGGAACAATTGCTCAATGTCTTGTTTCAATTTGGCTTGGTTGTCTTTGACCGTCCAGACATAGTCGCCGCCGGCGTTCACCATCAACAGCGACAGCGCCCGCTGGGCCAACAGGGCATCCCACGTCACGATTTTGCCCCGCAAATCCAGCATTTTCTGCACCTGCGGGGCCGCGCTGATTTCATTCGTTTTGGTCTCGACCGCCACTTGGAACAGTACCACCCCCAAGCCGGGCAAATAGGCCGCCAGCAGGTGCTGGCCGCGTGTCGCGCCCAACGCAATCGTCCCACGCACCGCCTTGCCATCCAAGTTGATCCGCGCTTCGGCCCCCACCTCCGGCCAGGTCTGCAAAAAGGCGCTCACGGCTGCTTCCAAGGCCGCCAGGCTGACCCCGCGCTGCAAGGCGCGCCGACTGGTATTGTGACTGGGCATCGCGGGGCGTTTCAAGGCGAAAACCTCACTGAACAACGCTTAGCGCATCCGCGCCCACGCCGCAATCCCGCTCAGCGTGTCTTCGCCCGCCAGTTTCGCCAGCGCGATTGCTACCAGGATCAAGGCCAACTCATACCGCCGCCCGCGGCGACCGCGGTGATCCACCAACGCCAGCAAATGGGCATACAGGCTATGAACATCGATGATGACCCCCTCGGTGTCTTGCGTCAAATTCCGGGCCAGTGTGCTATAGTCCATCGTGACCTTCCGCAGCGTGATGTTTGTCTTGGCCGACAATCCCATCGCTCTGAGTAAGGTCATCTTGTTGTTTTGTCAAGGGAAAATGGAAGAGCCCAACCGGAGGTCGGCCATTCGCATCGCACCCCCGCTACAAAAACACTGCCAATCGCAATCATTACCTATCTAGTCTACCGCAGCCAAGTCTCCAGATGGGCGCGCACGAAGACATCGTCATTCAAATGCGGATACGCTTGGTAGACGCGGTCTATTTCCTCCGCCTGGCCGGGCGACAAGGCGGCGGCGGGATCGAGGCACAAGACATTCTGCAGCAGCCCTTGCCGGTAAAGCACCGCGTGTATCCCTGAAATGACCCCGGCAAACTGATTGGCCGCGTCAAAGAAGGCGGCGTTGCAGTCCGTCACCTGCACGGCGAGGCTAAGCAAGTCGGCCGGCGCAGTGCCCGCCCGTCGCGCGGCCTTGCACTGCTCCAGGAGCGTCACGGCTTTGCGGGTCCAACAGGCCCAATGCCCCAGTAGGCCTCCCACAACCGGTACCCGTATGGCGCCCGCAGCAGTCGGCATCGCGTACTCCGTAATCAGGTCGAGCACAATGTGATCGTCGTTACCCGTGTATAGGGCGATGTCGTTGGCCCGCCCAACTTCGGCCACCGCCCGCAGCACGTCCAGCGTTTGGTAGCGATTGAAGGGCGCGGTCTTGATGGCTACCACGTTGGGGATGGCGGCAAACCGCCGCCAGAAGGAGAGCGCCAGGAGCCGCCCACCGACCATCGGCTGCAGGTAGAAGCCAAACAGCGGGATGATCTCGGCCACCGCCTGGCAGTGGGCGATGAGCTCGTCTTCGCTGGCAGTGGGTAAGGCGGCGAGCGACAGCAGCCCCGCATGATAGCCCGCCTCGGCGGCGAAGCGCGCTTCGGCCAGCGCCTGCGGCGTGGGACCGCTCAGGCCGGCGATGCGCACTGTTTGCCGTTCGTCCGCTCGATCACATTCGGCGAGGGTTTGGGCAGCGAGCTCCAAGACGGGCCGATACAGGCCGTGGCAGGGCTCGCGAATCTCAAACTGGGTAGTGTGCACGCCAACGGCCAGGCCGCCGGCCCCGGCGGCATGATAGTAGCGCGTCAGGGCGCGCTGGCTGCGTTCGTCGAGCCGGCGCGCGGTGGTGAGCGCCAGCGGATGGGCGGGGATCACCAAGCCCTCCCGCAGCGCTGTGAGCACCCACGCGGGTGGCATTGGACCGGCGCTCACCTAATAGCCTCCATCGCGGGTTTCAAAGTGGGTGGGCTTGTTGAGTGATTTGCCGCCCTGCTGTACCCAGCGTGCCGTCCACCGCAGCACGGTGTCCAGGGGCGTGGCCGGCGGTTGTAGATGCTGGCTCGCCAGGCGGGCATTGCTCAATAGCGCCGTGGGCGCTTCGGTGCCGGTGATTTCCACCGGCTTATGCAGCAGCTCACCAAACTTCAGGGCCAAGGCGCGGACCGAGAGCACCTCCAGGCCGGTGAGGTTGAGGGCCTGGGCGGGGGACTGCGCCAGCGCCAGCGCGCGGATGATCATATCGTTGGCGTCGCCCTGCCAGATGCAGTTGGCATAGCCCATGGTGACGTCCACCGGCTGCCCGCGCCACACTTTCGAGGCAATGTCGTAGAGCACACCGTAGCGCAGATCAAGCGCGTAGTTGAGGCGAATGACGGCCAGCGGCGTGCCGTTCTGCTGCGAGAAGTAGTCAAAAATGCGCTCGCGCGCCAGGCAGCTATTGGCATACTCACCGACCGCCCGGAGCGGATCGCTTTCGAGTGAGCCGGCGCTGTCCACCGGCGCGAGTGGATACACATTGCCGGTAGAAAGGGCGACGATACGGCTGTGGGGGTAGCGCTGGGCGGCAGCGGCGGGGGCCAGGCAGTTGATGGCCCAGGTGCGGGCCGGGTCTTGCGCTGTGCCAAACTTCATACCCACCAGGTAGATGACATTCGCCGCGTCTGGCAACTGGGCCAGATCAGTGGCCTGCAGCAGATCGCCGGCGTGCGTGTGCACGCCGTAGGCTTCCAGCAAGCGGCGCGACTGCGGATCGCTAAAGCGACTGACTGCCACCACCTCCAGCGGGTGCCCGGCGGCCTGCGCCGCCCGTTGGGCCAGAACCGCCAGGGTGGGGCCCATCTTTCCGCCGGCTCCCAAGATAACGAGGCGGCCGGTTAGCGTGCGAATAAAGTCAACCAAGGCCGGGCTGGGCCGGGTGAGCACCTCGTCCAGGTCTTCTTCGGTCTCGATCCACTCGGGCAGGGGCTTATCCGCCGGCACAAGGTTATTGGTTGGTATGGGCTGGGGTGAGGGTCAGGGTCTGTACCTGGCCGGTGCGAATGGCGCGCAGGGCGGCGAAGGTGCATTGGGAGGTACGCAGGGCGGCTTCAAGGCCGCTCGGTACCGGGACATGGCTGCGTATCGCCTGGGCGAAGGCGGTGATGAGCTCAAGTTGGCCCTTATTCATTTGAGGCAGGCTAAACGCCTGTATGCCGCCGGGGGCATGGATATCCATGCGCTCGAAGTTGTAAATGGCGATGGTATGGTTGGCACAAGTCACGAGGATTTCTTCCTTCATTAACCCACTATTGGCGACACTGGAGAGAAACAAGACGCCGGATGAGCCGTTGGGAAAGCCCAGTGTGATGATGGCGCTATCGGGCGTGTCGG
>CAYUYN010000196.1:0-7577 GCA_964449185.1 uncultured Anaerolineales bacterium
TGGGCCAGCTCGCGCACGGGCGCAAAGCCCTCCGGCCCTCCCACGCCGCGCCCGCCGCTGACGATGATGCGGGCGTCGGCCAGGCTCACCTGGCCCTCCTGCACGGCGTAGTCCACCACCTTGGTGGCAATGTCGGCCTCGGCCATGGCCGGTCCTACTTGTTCCACGGCGCCGGTGCGGTTTGCGTCCGGCTCAGGCTTCGGGAAGGCGCGCGGCCGCAGGCTGAGCAGCAGGGGCTTGCGCTGGCCCACGACCGTCGCCAGCAGCTTGCCAGCGTACACCGGCCGCGTGGCGTGTACCTGCCCGTCGACCAGCTTGACATCGGTGGCGTCGGCGATGGCGCTGGTCTCCAGGTCCACCATCACGCTGCCCAGCAGGTCGCGCCCGCGCGTGGTCGCGCCGGCCAGGATCACCTCGGGCTGGCGTTCCTTGGCCAGCTTCACCAGCAGGGCCGCATACGGCTCGGCGCGGAAGTCGGCCAGCGTGGCATCCTCGGCCACCAGCACCTCGTCGGCGCCGTGCGCGATGATGTCCGCGCTCAGCGCCGCCACGCCGTGCCCCATCAGCACGGCGGTCACCCCGCCGCCCAGTTCACCCGCCAGCCGCCGCGCCACGCCCAGCACTTCCAGGCTGGGCTGGGCCAGCGCGCCGTTGAACTGCTCCACAAAGACCCAAATCTTGTTGTTCATGGTCGTCTCATTCCGTTGGGCCAGGTCCGGCTAAATCACTTTGTCGGCCTGCAGCTTGTCGGCCAGCTTGGCGGCCACCTCTTCGGGGGTGCCTTCGATCATCTCCACGCTGCCCTCCCGCGCCGGCAGCGGGGTTACGCTGGGCCAGCGCGTGGCCGAACCCGCCTCACCGATCTTGCCGGCCTCCAGCCCCAGGTCAGCCGCCGTCCAGGTAGCAATCACGGCCTTGGCGGCCTTGCGAATGCCCATGAAAGAAGGATAGCGCGGCTCGTTGATGTCTTTCACCGTGCCGATGACGGCCGGCAGGGTGCTGGTGACAATCTGCCTGCCCTGCTCCAACAGCCGCTCGACCTTGATGGTCTTGGCCGCCGGGTCGAGCTCCGCGATCTTGCTGGTGTACGTCAGAGGCGCCCAGCCCAGCCGCCGCGCCACGCCCACGGGCACCAGGCCCGTGTCGCCGTCGATGGCCTGCTTGCCAAAGACCACGATCTGCACCTCGCCCAACTTTTCAATCGCCTTCGCGAGAATGTACGAAGTGGCCAGAGCGTCCGAGCCGTTGAGGGCGGGATCGGAGATGAGGATGGCCTCGTCGCAGCCCATGGCCAGGCAGCTCTTGAGCGCTTCCTTGGCGCTCTCCGCGCCAAAGCTGATGGCCGTGGCCTTGCCGCCGTGCTTTTCCTTGAGGCGGATGGCCTCTTCAATGGCGTATTCGTCCCAAGGGTTGACGACCAGGCCGGCATCTCCCCAGGTCACCTTGCCGTTGTCGACGGTAATCTTGGCGGCCGAGTCCGGTGTCTGTTTGACGCAGACGACGACGTGCATAGGCTTCACGACCTCCTGTGCGGAAATGAAGGGACGATTTGTGCAGCGGGGCGCAATCCGCCGAGGGCATTATAGCATTGTCAGATGCACTCCCAGCGAGTCAGTCCACCTCCACACTCCCACACACCCACACCTCCACACTCTTCCCCCACCGCGTGTATAATCCCGCCGTGCCAGTCCTCTGGCGCCCAGGAGAACCTTGTGACCCATAACTATCGCGCGCTGGCGGTGGAAGATGATGCCGACAGCTTGGAATTGATGCGCCTGGTGCTGGCCGGCCTGCCTCTGCACATTGACCATGCCCCCACGGGCGCCGCGGCCATCGCCTACCTCAACCAGGTGGTGCCCGACTTGGTCATCCTGGATATCAATTTGCCCGACATGCGTGGTTGGGACATCCTCGACCACTTCAAGAACGACGAGCGCCTGAGCCAGCTTCAGGTGATCGTGCTCACCTCGCATCAAGAGCCCGTGCACCGCCTCATCGGCATGCTGCAGCCCATCGCCGCCTACCTGCACAAGCCAGTGGAGGCCGAAATCCTGCGCCAACACGTACGGCAGTTTCTGAGCCTGTAATGGCGGCCTCCAGCCCGGGCGGAGAAAGCTCCAGCAGCGCGCCGCGCGATCACCGCCGCCGCGTGCCGGCCCTCGGCCTCGGCGCGGTTGGCCGCTGCGTCTTGGTCGTCATCGCCGTGCTGTGGCTGGCCCCCCAGCCGGTGCTGCGCCCCATCGCCGAGGCCTTCCGCACGGCCCAGGCCGCCACCACTGCCGAAGATTATCCCGCGGCCGCCGACGCCCTGGCCATTGCCGCGGCCCGCCTCCCCTACGATCCCTACCTCAACCATCGCGCCGGCCTATCCGAAATTTCGGCCGGCCGCTTTGCCGATGCCATCCGCCACCTGGAAACCGCCGCGGCGCTGGATGGTTGGACCCCCGCCCGCCGCGTGGCGTTGGGCGACGCCTATGCCGGCCTGGAAGAGGCCGAGGCCGCGCGCGCGCAATGGGAGTTGGCCCTGGCCGAGACGCCCGCTGACGACACCCTGCTGGCCCGGCTGGCCAATGGCTACGAGGCGGCCGGTCTCTATCCCGAGGCCATCGCGGCGCTGACCGAGCTGGCGCGCGTGCGCGGCGACGACACCAGCGTGTACTATCGCCTGGCGCTGCTCACGGCGGCCACCGCGCCCAGCGAAGCCCTCTCGCGCCTGGCACTCGTGGCCGATTTCGCGCCCGAACTGGCGCCGGCTACCTCCCTGCTGATGGAAGCCATCGAAACCGGCCTGGCGGCCGGCGACGAAGCCTACACCTATGGGCGCGTCGGCTATGCCCTCATCCAGCTCACCGAGTGGCCCCTGGCCGAGGTCGCGCTCACCCAGGCCATCAACCGCGACGGCGGTTACGCCGATGCCTTCGCCTATCTGGGCCTGGCGCAGGATATGCAGGCCAAGGACGGTCTGCCCGCCTACGAACAGGCGCTGGTGCTGGCGCCGGACTCGCCCCTGGCGCAGTTCCTGATGGGCCTGCACTGGCGCCGTAAAGGCGACTCGAACACCGCCCTGCCCTACCTCAAGACCGCCCAGGCGCTGGACCCCCAGAACCCGGCCGTGGCCGCCGAGATCGGCGGCGCCTATGCCGCCCTGGGCGACCTGACCTCGGCCGAAATTTGGTTTGCCGAAGCCGTGCGCAAGGACGAGCAGAACCCCGACTTCTGGCTGCTGCTGGCGCGCTTCTATGTGGACCACGAGTATCACATGGAGGCGCTGGGCCTGCCCGCCGCGCGCATGGCCGTGGGCCTCAATCCCGACAGCGCCCTGGCCGCCGACGCGCTGGGCTATGCCCTGGTGCTCACCGGCGACCTGATAAACGCCGAGAAAATGCTGCTGCGCGCGCTAGAGCTGGATAATGCGCTGCCCAGCGGCTACTATCACCTGGGCCTGCTGTACGACCAGCAGGGCCGCATCGCCGATGCCGCGATTATGTTTGACCACGCCCTGGCCCTGGACCCCGACGGCGCCTATGGCGGGCTGGCCCTGAAAGCCCTGGCCAGTCTGACGCCATGATACAATGACCTCGGCATGGTGAGCGCGAGCGACCGGGACCGGCGAAAGTGACGGGCGGGCACCGGGCAGCCCTGCGGCTGCTCATCCTGGCAGGCGCTCTCGCCCTGGGGGCCTGTGGGCCGGCGGGCGGGGCCGCCCCAGGCACCCCCGGCGTCATCTTCCAGGACGATTTCTCCGACCCGAACAGCGGCTGGGACACGCACACCGGCGCTGACGTCACCACCAACTACGACGATGGCCGCTACCTGCTTGCCGTCGAAGAACCCCTGGTCGATGTCTGGGCCACACCCGGCCTGGAGCTGACCGATGTCGTGATCGAAGCCGACACCCAGTACGCCGCCGGGCCCGAGAACAACGAGTACGGGCTTATGTGCCGCTACACTCGCGCCGGCGACGGGAGCAACAGCTTCTACTTCTTTTTTATCAGCAGCGATGGCTACTACGCCCTCGGCAAGGTGGTCAAGAACGCCCGCACCGTGCTCAACCCGGAGGCTGGCAGTTTCCAGCCATCGGACGCCATTCTAATGGGACCGTCAGCGACGAATCACTTGTCGGCGACCTGCCAGGGCACGCACTTCTCGCTGTCGGTCAACGGCACCCGGGTGGGCGAGTTTGAGGACGACGAGCTGCCGCGCGGCGACATTGGCTTGATCGCCGGGACGTTTGATGAAGGCGGCGTCCGCCTCCACTTCGACAATGTGGTCGTGCGCCAGCCCGGCTAGCGCGTCGGACGACGGACGAATGTAGGAGCGGGCTTGGCCCGCGATAGCGCGACGGAGCCTCATGCCCAGCGACTGCCTGTTCTGCAAGATTATCGCCGGCGCCATCCCGGCCACCCTGGTCTATCAGGACGACCAGCTCGTCGCGCTGCGCGACATCAACCCGGTGGCGCCAACACACATTCTGTTTATTCCCCGGCGGCATGTGGCCAGCCTGGCCGAAACCGAGCCGGGTGATCAGGCCCTGCTGGGTGGGCTGCTGGCCGCCGCGGCGCGGCAGGCGCGGGCAGAAGGCCTGGCCGAGGACGGGTACCGCGTGGTGATCAACACCGGCCAGAACGGCGGGCAGAGCGTGTCGCATCTGCACCTGCACCTTATTGGCGGGCGGGCCATGCACTGGCCGCCTGGCTAGGACCAGAAACTTTCCATGACTCTGAAAGCACGCCTCAGCGACGACCTCAAGACCGCCATGCGGTCCAGGGATGAAGTGGGCAAGACCGCGCTGCGGCAGCTTTTGGCCGGCATCCGCCAGGCCGAGCTGGACAAGCGCGCCGCGCAGACGCGCGGGCGCGGCCAGGCGAACCCAATGAGCGACGCCGAAATAGCCGTGCTGGAACAGATCAGCCTGGACGATGCCGACGTGATCACCGTGGTGCAGAAGGAGGCCAAGGCGTTGAGGGAATCCATTGCCGACGCCGAACGCGCCGGCCGCGCTGACCTGGTGGGCAGCAACGCCGCCAGCCTGAGCCTGGTGGAAGCCTACCTGCCCAAGCAGCTCAGCCGCGACGAGGTCAAGGCCCTGGCGCAGTCCGCCATCACTGAGGCGGGCGTCACCGACGTCAAGCAACTGGGCGCGGTCATGAAGCTGCTGTCGCCGCGGGTGAAGGGCCTGGCCGACGGCCGGTTGGTGAACGAGGTCGTGCGGGAGCTGCTGGCCGGCTAAGCCGCCTCGCGCTCGCGGCTGACCCGCCGTCTGGCCCCCTCCAGTCCATGAACACACCCACCGCGGCCGGCCCTGCCGAACTGCCCACGCGCCGTCTGGGGCGCGTCATCGCCGTGTGGGCGATCGCCCTGCTGTTCCTGGCTCTGGCGATCGTCATCGTCACCCTGCCCTTCGCGGACGGCAGCGCCGGCGTTGACCTCTCGGTCGGCCAGTCGGCCACGCAGGACCTCCTCGCCCCCCGCCCCATTTCCTACTTCAGCCTGGTGCTCACCAACCGCGCCCAATCCGAGGCGGCCCTGGCCGTGCCGGATGTGTTCGACCCGCCCGATGCGCGCGTGGGCCGCCAGCAGGTGCTGCTGCTGCGCGACATTTTGGACTTCATCACCAGCGTCCGCTCGGACACCTTTGCCAATCTTGGCCAGCGCCGCGCCGACCTGCTGGCGGTGCAAGGCATCCACCTCAGCGAAGACACCGCCAACCAGATTTTGAATTTTGATGCGCAGGCGTGGACCCTGGTGCAGGAAGAAGCCCTGGCCGTGCTGGAGCAGATCATGCGCGGCGTGGTGCGCGCCGACCAGATGAGCGATGTGCGCCGCGCGGTGCCGGCGCGCGTCAGCGTGGGCCTCAGCGAAGCGCAGGCCGCAGTGGTGACCGCCCTGGTTACCGATCTGTTGGCGGCCAACAGCTTTTACAACGATGCCGCCACCGAGGCCGCGCGCGAGGCCGCCCGCGCCGCCGTGGAGCCGATCCAGAAACAGATCGTCAGCGGGCAGGCCATCGTGGTGCGCGGCCAGGTGGTCAAAGCCGAAGACCTGGAGGCGCTCCAGGCGCTGGGGCTTATGGAACCCGCAGCCACCTGGCGCGAGCCGGCCAGCGGCGCCCTGATCACCTTTGTGACCTTTGTGCTGTTGGCGCTGTACATCTGGCGCTTTAGTCCGCGCTTTGGGCGCACGCCGCGCCAGGTGCTGTTGTTGGGTGTGCTGTTTGTGGTGTTCTTGGCCGCGGCGCAGCTGATGGTGCCGGGACGCACGGTGCTGCCCTTCCTCTTCCCCGGGCCGGCGCTGGCCATGCTGCTCACTGTGCTGGCCTCGCCGCAGTTGGCCATCACGGCCGTGGTGGCCCTGGCCGCCCTCGTGGGCTACCTGGGCGGCAACAACCTCGAGCTGGCCGTCTTCGTGGCGCTGGGCAGCATCATTGCCACGGCGGCGGTCGGCCGGGGCGAGCGCGTCAACCAATTCTTTTGGGCCGGGTTGGCGGCCGCCCTCGCCAATGTGGGCGTGCTGGTGGCCTTCAGTCTGCAGGACCCCAACATCGATCCGCTCGGCCTGGCGCAGCTCATTGGCGCCGGGGTGCTCAACGGCGCCGTATCGGCCTCGCTGACCCTGGCGGGCTTCTTCATCCTGGGCGGGCTGTTCGATGTGACCACCAGCCTGCAGCTCATTGAGCTGACCCGACCGGACCACCCCCTGCTGCGTTTTATCCTGCGCAATGCCCCGGGCACCTACCAGCATAGCCTGCAGGTGGCCAACCTGGCCGAGCAGGCCGCCGAGCGCATCGGCGCCAACGCCATGCTCACCCGCGTGGGCGCGCTGTACCATGACGCCGGCAAGGCCCTCCACCCGCAGTTCTTTGTGGAGAACCAGCTCGACGGCGGCAATGTGCACGACCTGCTGGAGCCGGCCGAGAGCGCCCGCATCATCATCGGCCACGTGCGCGACGGCATGGAGCTGGGGCGGCGCCACCGGCTGCCTACCGCTGTGCGCGCCTTCATCACCGAGCACCATGGCAGCCTGCGCACCATGTACCAATACATGCGGGCCGTGCAGGCCGCCGGCGGCGACGCCAGTCAGGTAAACTCAGCGCTCTACACCTACCCCGGCCCACGGCCGCAATCGCGCGAGACGGCGCTGCTGATGCTGGCGGATGGCTGCGAGGCCAAGGCCCGCTCTGACCGGCCCAAGGAAGTGGCCGACCTGGACCGCATCGTCAAGGGCGTCATCGACGACCGGCTGGCCAGCGGCCAACTGGACGACACGGCGCTGACCCTGCAGGACTTGCAGCTCATCCGCGAGTCGTTTGTGAGCACGCTCAAGGGAATTTTCCACCCGCGCCTGCAATACCCCGAAGAGCGCCCCGCGCTCGCCCCTCCCTTACTGGAGCCGCTGGCGCTGGCCCAGCCCGCGCCCCCGCCACCCGAGCCATTGGTCACCCAATCACCCGAGCAGGCGGCCTGAGCGGCGTCCCCATGCCCTACAAGATTTACCTCACCCTCGAACAACCCTACCGGGCGCGCCTCACGCCCGCCCGGCTGCGGGCCGCGGCGCGCGCCGCCCTGCGGCACCAGGCC
>CAYUYN010000197.1:0-1365 GCA_964449185.1 uncultured Anaerolineales bacterium
CCTACATCGGCGCGCTGCCCGGCCGCCTGCTCCAGACCATGCGCCGGGCCGGCACGGTCAACCCGCTGCTGATGCTCGACGAGATCGACAAGCTCGGCCAGGACTTCCGCGGCGATCCGGCCGCGGCCCTGCTGGAAGTGCTCGACCCCGAGCAGAACCGCACCTTCTTCGACCATTACCTCGACGTGGACTACGACCTGTCGCAGGTGATGTTCGTGACCACCGCCAACACCCTCGGCACCGTGCCCCCGGCACTGCAGGACCGGCTGGAGGTCATCGAATTCCCCGGCTATGTGGAAGAAGAGAAGGTCAACATCGCGCGCAAGTTCCTCATCCCGCGCCAGCTTCAGGAGAATGGCCTCAAGCACGCCAACGTCGCGCTCACCGACGGCGCTATCAGCCAGATGGTGCGCTGCTACACCTACGAGGCCGGCGTGCGCAACCTCGAGCGCGAGATTGCCAACGTCTTCCGCAAGTTGGCCCGCCGCATCGCCGAGAGCAAGAAGGTGCCCACGCGTGTGACGGCCGACTCGCTGTTCAAGTACCTCGGCCCGCCGCAGTACTCGCCCATGGAGGCTGAGCGCGATGACGAGGTGGGCGTGGTCACGGCCGTGGCCTGGACCGAGGCGGGCGGGGACACCATGCCCATTGAAGTCATTCTCATGCCCGGCAAGGGCGGCCTGCAGGTGACCGGGCAGGTAGGCGAGGTGATGCAGGAGTCGGCGCAAGCGGCGCTGTCGTACCTTAAGAGCCGCGCGGCCCAGTTGGCGGTGGACTACGACCGCTTCGACAAGACCGACGTGCACATTCACATTCCGGAAGGCGCCATCCCCAAGGACGGCCCGAGCGCCGGCATCAGCCTGGCCACCGCGCTCATCTCGGCCTTCACCGGCCGCAAGGTGCACAAGGAAGTGGGCATGACCGGCGAGATCACCCTGCGCGGGCGCGTGCTGCCGGTCGGCGGCGTCAAGGAAAAGGTGCTGGCCGCGCATCGCGCCGGCATCAAGAAGGTGATCCTGCCTAAGAAGAACGACAAAGACCTCGTGGATGTGCCCAAGAGCGCCCGCCGCGACCTGCAGTTTGTGTTCGTCGAGCACATGGACGAAGTGCTGGCGGATGCGCTCTTCCCAGCCGAGGCCAAGGCCGGCGCCAAAGCCAAGGCCGTCGCTGCCAGCCGTCGCGGGCGCAGCACGCGCCTGCCCACCCGGCCCCCGCGCGGGCGTAGGCCAACTTAACAAAACCCGCTTTGCCGCTCAGGCGGCCGTCGCCATCGCAAACGCCGAGCCGAGGCCGGGCTGGTGCGCGTGGACGTCTGCGACACCGGCGTGGGCCTCTCGCCCGAGAATGTCGCCCGCCTCTTTGACC
>CAYUYN010000197.1:1465-7563 GCA_964449185.1 uncultured Anaerolineales bacterium
GTCTGCGACACCGGCGTGGGCCTCTCGCCCGAGAATGTCGCCCGCCTCTTTGACCGCTTCTACCAAGTCGATGGCACCCTCACCCGCCGGACCTCTTTGCTTCCCCGTATCCTGGGAGACTTCCATGACCTCCGTTCGTGCCAAAGTCGTCATCGTCACCGGCGCCTCCTCCGGCATTGGCGCCGCCACGGCGCGCGAGTTCGCTCGGGCTGGCGCCAGCGTGGTGCTGGCCGCCCGCCGCCTGGACCGCCTCGAAGCCCTGGCCACCGAGATCGACGGTATGGGCACGGGCGCCAAGGCCCTGGCGGTGGCGGCCGACCTCAGCCAGTTGGCCGACATCCAGAACGTGATCGATCAGACGCTGGCGAAGTTCGGCCGCATCGACGTGCTCTTCAACAATGCCGGCTTTGGCCGGCTGGATTGGCTGGAAAAGCTGGACCCGGTCAAAGACATCCAGGCGCAGGTGAATGTGAACGTGTTGGGGGTCTTGCAGACCACGCGACTGGTGCTGCCGCACATGCAGGCGCAGCAGGGCGGCCACATCATCAACATGGCTTCGGTGGCGGGCTTGGTCGGCACGCCCACCTACACCATCTATGCGGCCTGCAAGTTTGCCGTGCGCGGCTTTTCGGAGGCCCTGCGGCGCGAGGCGGCGCCCTGGAACATCCGCGTGTCGGTCATCTACCCTGGCGGGGTCGCCACGGAGTTTGGTGAGCACGCCGGCATCAAGCGCAAGACCCAGGTCACCACGCCCAAGTTCATGCGTCTTACCGCCGAGCAAGTGGCCCAGGCCGTCGTGGGCCTCGTGCGCCGCCCGCGCCGCGACCTGATCATCACGTGGCCGTTCCGGCTGTCAGTGTGGCTGAATCACTGGCTGCCAGGGCTGGTCGATTGGACGACGATCCGGCAGTTCACCGAGGTCGAGCGGGCGGACGAGCTTAAAGCCGCCGGCCTGCGGCATTGAAATAATACAGGGGTCGCAAGACGGGAGCACAACTCCCGTTTTGCGACCCCTCTATTCTTCTGTTGTGGCCGCGCGCACGCTCCCCAAATGCCGCAGCAGGCTGATGAGCTGCCGCCGCCACGGCGCCAGCGGCGCGCGCAGGTCCGTCAGGCGCACCAGCCAGATCTTGTTCTTGCTTGTGCGCGTGTCCGGACCCAGTCCGGCGAACAAATCCGTTTTGTCCATGTCCCCCAAGCCTGGCACGGTGATCACGATCTGCCCGTTCTCACCGGCGATGGCGCTCACCCCCGCGCGGCCCGCCAGGAGCTTCACCTGGAGCTGATACAGCAGGTTCTCCAATGTGGCCGGCAGCGGCCCGAAGCGGTCGGCCAGCTCCACGCCTACCGCGGCGATTTCGTCCTCGGTGCGGATGTCGGCCAGGCGCCGATAGATGCGCAGCCGCAGTTCGCGGTCAGGGATGTAGTCGGTCGAGATCACGGCCGAGAGCGGCAGGTCCACCGACACGGGCGCGCCCAGCAGGGCTTCGGTCACCCGGCCGCGGCCGTCGTCCGCTGGCGGTACGCCCTCACCGGCTGGGTGGGCCGCGGCCCCGTTTTGGGTCCGCAGGCGCTTGACGGCCTCCGACAACAGGCGGGTGTACAGGTGGAAGCCCACGGCGGCGATAAGCCCATGCTGGCGGACGCCCAGGATGTCGCCGGCCCCGCGCATCTCCAGGTCGCGCATGGCAATGCCATAACCCGCGCCCAGGTCGGTCTGCTCGGCCAGGGTCTCCAGCCGCTGATAGGCGTCTGGGGTGGGGCGGTGCCGCCGGTCGGTGAAGAAGTAGGCATAGGCGCGGGCGGCGGCGCGGCCCACCCGGCCGCGCAGCTGGTAAAGCTGCGCCAGGCCAAAGGTGTCGGCTCGGTCCACAACCAGGGTGTTGGCGTTGGGGATGTCCAGGCCCGACTCGATGATGGACGTGCACAACAGCACGTCGATGTCGCCGGCCGTGAACTGATCCATCACCTTGGCCAGCTCGTGCTCGTCCATCTGGCCGTGCCCCACGCCGATGCGGGCCTCGGGCAACAGCTGCTCCAGCTTCTGCCGCATCACGCCAATCGACTGCACCCGGTTGTGCACAAAGAACACCTGCCCGTCGCGGTCCAGTTCGCGCAGCACCGCCTGGCGGACCAGCCGGTCGTTGGACGGGCCCACGTGCGTGATGATGGGCAGCCGCTCCTCGGGCGGCGTGTTGATGGTGGAGATGTCGCGCACGCCCGTCAGCGAGAGGTAGAGCGTGCGCGGGATGGGCGTGGCCGTCAGGGTCAGCACGTCCACCTCGGTGCGCAGGCGCTTGAGGTATTCCTTGTGAGTCACGCCAAAGCGCTGCTCCTCGTCGATGATCACCAGGCCCATGTTCTTGAACTGCACGTCCTTCTGGAGCAGCCGGTGCGTGCCGATGAGGATGTCGATCTTGCCCTCGCCCAGCTTCTCGATGATGGCCTCCGCCTCGGCCCGCGAGCGGAAGCGCGAGAGCATTTCCACCGCCACCGGGTACGGTCCCAGCCGGCCCTGAAAGGTGTGCAGGTGCTGCTGCGCCAACACGGTGGTGGGCACCAGCACGGCCACCTGGCGGCCGTCCATCACGGCCTTGAACGCGGCGCGCAGGGCCACCTCGGTCTTGCCGTAGCCCACGTCGCCGCAGATCAGGCGGTCCATGGGCCGCGGGCTCTCCATGTCGGACTTCACCTCGGCGATGGCGCGCAGTTGGTCGTCGGTCTCCACGTAGGGGAAGGAGGCCTCCAGCTCGGACTGCCAGGTGGTGTCCGGCCCAAACTGGTGGCCGTGCACCGCCTCGCGCTTGGCGTAGAGGTCGAGCAGCTCCAGGGCCACGGCTTCCACGGCCTGTTGGGTCTTGGCCTTGGCGGTGGTCCAGTCCTGCGCGCCCAGCCGCGAGAGGTTGGGCGCGTGGCCCTCGTCCACGCCGACGTAGCGGGTCAGCCGGTCGGCCTGGTGGATGGGCACATACAGCTCATCGTTCTCGTGATACTCGATCAGCAGGTACTCGCGCGCCAGCCCCTCGACCTCACGCTGCACCAGCCCGCGGAAGCGGCCGATGCCAAAGTCCATGTGGACCACATAGTCGCCATCGGCCAAGTCGGCGTAGTTGGCCTCCGGTGCGCGGGCCGAGGGGCGGCCGTGGCGGCGGGCGCGCTGGGCATCGGGCCGCGCCCAGCCAAAGACCTCAGCGTCCGTCAGCAGGTGGAGCGAGCCGCCCGCCGCGCCCAGGTCCAGCCGCCAGCCATCGGCCAGCGCCCCCTGCACAAAGGTCGGCTCGCCGGGGGCGGGCAGGGCGGCCAGGCCCTCTACCGGCGGCACGTAGCCGTGCGCCTCGCCCCACATCTCCGCCAGGCGCTGCGACTGGCGCGTGACGATAACGATGCGATCCGCGGTGTCCTGGAGCTCGCCCAAATGATCGAGCAGGGGCTTGAGCTGCCCGCCAAAGCGCGGCCCCGCGTGGAAGCGCGCGCCGAGGTCCACCACGTCGCCGCCGTCTTCCTCGGGCGTGCCCAGCAGTACCGGCGCGGGCTGGCGGTCCGAGAGCTCATCCTGCAAGTCGGCCCAGGGGTGGTAGGGCACCGGGAAGTCCTCGCCGATCAGCCCGGCTTCCTTTTGCTCGTCGCGCAGGTGCAGGGCCTGCTCTTCCAGCTCTTCCACCGTATCCGCCAGCTCGCGCCAGTCGTCGACCAGTACCAGGGCCTGCTCGGGCAGGTACTCCAGCAGGCTGGCGGGCGCGAACATGCGCGGGAGGTAAAACTCCAGGTTGAGGGGCTGGCCGTCGGCGGGGGTCGCCGTGGTGTCGTCGGCTTCGGCCGCGATGGCCTCCACGCTCCACGCCGGCTGCCAGTAGCGGCTTAACGCCTCGCGCGCCGGGGTGATGGTGAGGGTCTCAAGCTTCTCACCCGACCGTTGGCTGGCGGGGTCAAAGCGCCGCAGGGTCTCAATCTCGTCGCCGAACAGCTCAATGCGCACCGGCTGCTCGGACGCGGCCGGGAAGATGTCGATGATGCCGCCGCGGCGGGCGAACTGGCCTGGCTCGGTGACGATGGTGGCCGGGTTGTAGCCGGCGCCCACCCACGTCTCCAGCATCTTTTCCAGCCGCAGGGGCTGGCCCACCTGCAAGGCGCGGGTGTTGGCCAGGTAATCGCGCCGCGGGATTGTCCGCGACATCAGCGCGCGGGCCGAGGCCACCACAATCGGCGGCGAGCTGCCGGGGGCCGGCGAGGCCAGCGCGCTGAGCGTAGTGAGGCGGTTGTAGACCGTGCGCGGGCCCCAGGCGCTGTACTCGTAGAAGAGCGGGTTGGGCTCGGAGAAGCTCAATACCGGCCGGCCGGGTGCCCAGGCGGCCAGCTCTTCCATAATGATGGCTGCGCGCTCGGAGCGGGCCGCCACGATCAGGGTCGGCCAGCTCATGTCCTGCGCCAGGCTCCCGGCCACGGGGATGCGCGCGGCGCGCTGGAGGTGCAGGGCCAGGCCGCGGCGTTCGCGGGCTGGGTCGGCCAGCGCGGACAGCACCTCGCGGTATTCGGGGAGGCCCCGCAGGGCGGCGAGCAATCCCACCAGGTTCATGGCTTATCCACGCCTCCGTTAAAGCGGTTCATGGCCGTCATCAGCCCTTCCTTAACGAAGCACTCCACCGCCTCGGCGGCCTTGTCGAGCGTGCTGTTCATAATCTCCAGTTCCTCGCCGCGCAGGTCCTTGAGCACATAGTTGGCGGCGGCTTTGCTGCCCGGCGGACGGCCAACGCCCAGCCTCAAGCGGGGGAAGTTCTCGGTGCCCAGCTGCTGGATGATGGACTGCATGCCGCCCTGGCCGGACGACCCGCCCTCGGCGCGCAGCCGCAGGGTGCCCACCGGCAGGTCGATGTCGTCAAAGCACACCAGCAGACGCTCCAGCGGCAGATTGTAGAAGCGCAGCAGCGGGCTGACGGCCTCGCCCGAAAGATTCATAAAGGTCTGGGGCTTGGCCAGGATGAGGCCGGAGTCGCCGAGGGTGCCGGTGGTGATGAGGGCCTTGCCCTGCCGGCGCGTAAAGGCTATCAGACGATGGCGCTCCACGATCCGGTCCAGCAGCATAAAGCCGACGTTATGACGGTTGTAGCGGTATTCGCGGCCGGGATTGCCCAGGCCAACGATCAGGTATTTTTCGGTCACGCCCACCTTCAGAATCATGCGTAGGGCTCGTCGCGCCGACCAGCCCTGTTCACCGGATTGCATGGGTTGCCGTGCGCCCTATCCCAATCCCACCTCTCCGACAGCGAGCGCTCTTACCGGCGCGGGCGGGCCCGCAGCGCGGCCCGCAGGCTGACATAGGCCGCCAGCAGCAGGAAACCAATCAGGGTCAGCCGCACCCCCGCCGCAAATGCCACCCCGATCAGCCCGGTGCTAAAGCGCGGTCCCGCGTCCGCCGGCGGGCCATTGTCGCCGCCGCTGGGCTGCACGGCCACGGTGGTGGCGCGCGGTGTCGAGGTCGGCGGCAGCACGATCACGGGCTGCGTGGCCGTGGCCGGCAGCGGCGGTGTGGGGCTGGGCCCGGCCGGCTCGGTGCCAGCGCCCACGGCCGGGGTCGGGGTGGCGTTTTGAACGCGCAGGTTGCCCACAAAGGCCTCCAGGAAGGCGTCGTCGCCGTAAAACACCCGCAGGCGCAGGGTGTACAGGCCGTCGCTGATCTGGCTGGTGTCCCAGCGGACGAGCACCTCGTTCACGACCGGCGCAGTGCCGCGCGGGGAGATGGGGAACCAGGTGTCAGTCGGGTTGGGGCTGTAGCTAAACGCCAGCTCGTAGCGCGTAAACTGCGGGTGGGTGGCGGTGCCGGTGATGGGCACAATGCCCGTGGCGCCCGACGCTTCCAGCGGGGAGGTGATGACGGCCAACCCCTGGTCTTGCGCCGCCGGCCAGGCCGCCAGCCCCGCGCCGGCAGCCTGACCGGCGGCGGGGACCAGCGTCCACAGCGCAACGAAAACCAGGATCACCAGAGAGCGCAGGCCAGGCATAGAACGTTGAGTTTATCACGCGCGCGGGCATTTTTCAATGTGACGTCAATGGCCCCGGCAGGGCCTTCTCATTCTCGGATTCGAGCATGAAAGCGGTCTGCC
>CAYUYN010000198.1:0-5975 GCA_964449185.1 uncultured Anaerolineales bacterium
GGGCGCGGCGTGGGCGTGGGCGTGGGCCGCGGGATGAGCAGCGCGCGCCCGACCGAGATGGTGCAGTCCGTGTCCAGGTTGTTCTGCAGGATGATGCTTTCCACGCTGACGTCGTAGTTGATGGCGATGGCCAGGCACGAGTCGCCGTCGGCCACCACATATTCAATCGGCGGCAGCGGCGTGGGGGTGGGCAGCGGCGTGGCCGACGGCGTGCTGGTGGGCGTGATGGTGGGCAGCGGGGTGAAGGTGGGCGTGATGGTGGGCGTATCGTCCATCAGGAATTCGGGCAGGGGCACGCGGCCCGTGGCCAGGCCGAGCAGGCCCAGGCCCAGCGCGATGAACACGCCCAGCAGCGCCAGGGCGTAAGGGTTGGGGTAATACTTGCGCGGGCGCTGCCTGAAAATTCGCGGCGCCGGCCGGCTGAGGTCCGTGCCGCACACCAGGCAGCGCGTGGCCATCTCGCTGGCGCGCGTGCCGCACAGCGGGCACAGCCGCGGCGGCGGCTTGGGCGCCGGTATGATCGATGAGCGTTTCATCGAGGCGGCGCTTCGCGGAAGGCTTGGCGTCGATGCATAGGCAGGGGCCATTATACCGGCTGTCGCCCCATCTCCTTGGCTTGCTCCGCCGGGACAAGAGCGGTGGTCCATTTATCCGGGCACAGCCCGGCTAAATGGACCACCGCCTATATTTTCGCAGTGTTCGGCCTGGCCGGGCAGCGCCCGGCCAAGCCGAACACTGCCTGCCATTGGTACTATAATTTCACTGCTATGAACAACGCGCGCGCGTGGCCGAAGTCGGCCCTCAACTTGCTGCTAAAATTACTGCTGCTGGTGGCCCTGGTGGCCGCTACCACCGTGGTGCTGCGCGTGCTGGGCGGGCAGCTCAACACGCCGGTGGTGGCCCTGCTCTACCTGCTGCCGGTGGTCGTCGCCACCACCGTGGGCGGCCTGACCCTCGGCATCCTGGCCTCCATCTGCGCCTTCCTCACCTTCAACTACTTCTTTATCCCACCGTATTTTTCGCTGTTTGTGCACCAGGCCCAGGACCTGCTGGTGCTGGTGGTGTTCTTGGGGCTGGCGGTGATGGTGAGCCAACTGCTCGGCCGCGCGCAGTCGGCGGTGGAAGCGGCCCGCGCGCGCGAGCGCGAGACCACCTATCTCTATGAGCTGACCACGGCGCTCACCGGCCTGCGCGCCGAGGCCGACATCGCCCGCAAGCTGGCCGAGCAGGTGCAGGCCTTCGCCGGCGCGGAGGCCGTCGAGCTGGCCTTTCAGCCGGAGCACGCCGGCGCGCCCGTGCGCCTGCCCACCAGCACCCCGCCCCCGGACGGCCCGCCGCGCCTGGCACTGCCGCTCAAAACCGCGCGCGGCCAGTTTGGCGAGATCCGCTTGTGGCGCGCATCACCCGAGCTGAGCCAGGCCGAGCGCCAGCTGCTGCACACCATCGCCGGTCAAGGCGCTCTGGCCCTGGAGCACAACCGCTTGTGGCAAGCCGAGACCCAGGCCCGCGTCCTGGCTGAGAGCGACCGGCTCAAGTCGGCCCTGCTGTCGTCGGTGTCGCACGAGCTGCGCACGCCCCTGGCCACCATCAAGGCCGCGGCCACCAGCCTGCGCAGCGGCCAGGTTGATTTTGCGACCGCGGCCCGCGCCGAGCTGCTGGCCGCGGTGGAAGAAGAAGTGGACCACCTCAACCGCCTGGTGGGCAATCTGCTGGACATGTCGCGCATCGAGGCGGGCGTGCTCAAGCCCAACCGCCAATGGCTGAGCCTGGGCGAGGTGGTGGGCGGCACGCTGAGCCGGCTGCGCCATGCCACCCAGACGCATACCCTGGTGGTGGACGTGCCCGATGAGCTGCCCCTGGTGCCGGCCGACCATGTGCAGCTCGATCAGGTCTTTACGAACCTGCTCGATAACTCGCTCAAGTATGCGCCGCCCGGCACCACCATTAGCGTGCGGGCCTGCGTGCCCGAGCCCGGCTGGCTCCAGGCGCGCGTGCAGAACCAGGGGCCGCCCGTTCCGGCCGACCACCTGACGCACATCTTCGACAAGTTCTACCGGCTCAAAGCGGCCGACCGCGTGACCGGCAGCGGGTTGGGCCTGTCCATCTGCAAGGGCATCATCGAGGCGCACGGCGGCCGCATTTGGGCCGAGAACTTGCCTGAGGGCGGGCCGGCGGGCCTGGCCTTCAACTTCACCCTGCCGCTGACCTGGGCCGGCAGCCAGCCGCCGCGTCTGCCGCCCGAAGCGGAGGAGGCCTAGCGTGAGCCACGGCCCGCACGTGCTCGTCATCGACGACGAGCCGCAGATCCTGCGCGCGCTGCGCACCATCCTCCAGGAGAAGCACTTCCGGGTGACGGTGGCCAGCCGCGGCGAGGAAGGGCTCACCCTGGCCGTGGCCACCCCGCCCGATGTGGTCATCCTCGACCTGGGCCTGCCCGACATGAGCGGCATCGAAGTCTGCGCGCGTCTGCGCGCCTGGACCCAGGTGCCCATCATCGTGCTGTCGGTGCGCGACTCGGAGGTGGACAAGGTGCAGGCGCTAGATAAGGGCGCCGACGATTACCTCACCAAGCCCTTTGGCATCGAGGAGCTGCTGGCGCGCATCCGCGTGGCCCTGCGGCACTCCACCCTGGCCCAGGGCAGCAAGACCACGGTGGTCAGTGCCGGCCCGTTGGTGGTTGACCTGGCGCGGCACCTGGTGACGCGCGCCGGCGTCGAGGTGAAGCTCACGGCCACCGAGTTCAAGCTGCTGGCCTACCTGGCCGCCAATGCCGGCCGGGTGCTCACGCATCGTTCCATCCTGACCCACGTCTGGGGGGAGCCGGAGGCCGACCAGGTGGAGTACCTGCGCGTTTATATGCGCCAATTGCGCAAAAAGTTGGAGGACAATCCCGGCCAGCCGGCGTATTTCCTCACCGAGCCGGGCGTGGGCTATCGCTTCGTGACGGACGAATAAGCAAGGGGGTGTTGGCGGCTAGGCAGGCCACCCGTTTGGCCGCCAACACCCTTTAATCTTCAAATTTTAATCAAAGTCATAAAAAGAGCCCGCCAAACGGGCTCTTTTTATGTGTTCTTTATGCAACTGCCCCGCTTCTTTGTCACGCTTTTATGCCGCCCGGCTAGACTAATAACCATGGACAAGGAGTAAGGCATGGCGACATCAGCGTTTCAGGCCGGGCCGACCACCATGGCGCGGCTTTCAGCGGTGTTGGATCAAGCGCCCAGCCAAGAGGCTGGCGCGGACCGGCTGTACGTGCCGCCGGGCGAGGGCCAGGCCCCCGTGCGCCGGCTGCTGGTGCTGGTGCCGCAGGACGCCGGGCTGGATGCAGAGCTGGCCCAGCGCGCCTGGCGGCTGGCCTCGCCCACCGGGCTGCCGGTAGTGCTGGTGGGGCTGGCCCACGACAGCGCGTCAGAGGCCCAGCGGCGGCGGCAATTGGCCAGCCTGGCGGCCCTGACGCGGGGCGAAGGGGTGGTGGTGACGATCACGCTCGCGCTCGAGCCGAGCTGGCTGCGGGCCGTGCAGCGGCTGTGGCAGCCGGGTGACCTGGTGGTGTGTTTTTCCGGCCAGGTGGCGGCGGCCGGCTGGCTGGGCCTTGGCCGCCAGCCCCTGCTCCAGGCCCTCCAGGCGGCTTTGCGCGCGCCGCTCTACCAGGCGCGCCTTTCGGGTGAGGCCCCCGCCGCGCGGCGGCTGGCCGGCCCGCTGGCCCAGGCCCTGGCCGTGCTGGGCGCCCTGGCCATCATCGCCGGATTTTTTTGGGTGCAGGTGCAGGTCGAACAATTGGCGCCGGGCGCCACCGAAAGCTGGCTGCTCCTGCTGACCGTCATCGCCGAATTCAGCGTCATTGGGCTGTTCGGCAAGCTCCTGGCGCAGCGGTAGCGCGCGGCCATGACCCTTTACCGCGAGCAGCAGAATAATCCCAGCTTGCCGGCGGTCGGTGACACCCCGCGCCTGTTGGACAACGGCGCCGTGCGCCAGCCGAATGAGAGGCTCATCGTCTATGTCAACAGTTTTCGCTAAAGGCAAAAGATTCAGCCGCGAGGGCGTGCTCGAGCAGACCGGGCCATGGGAGCCGCGGCGCTCCTGGCGGACGTGGCTCATCGGGCGGCCGCTCAATACGGCCGACGCCGCGCACCAGACCATCGGCAAGGCGGTGGGCCTGGCCGTGTTTGCGTCGGACGCGCTGTCGTCCACGGCCTACGCCACCCAGGAGATCCTGGTCATCCTGGCTGCGGCCGGCGCGGCGGCTTTTGGCCTGTCCTTCCCCATCGCCATCGCCATCGTCATGCTGCTGTTCGTCGTGACTGTCTCGTACGAGCAGACCCTGCACGCCTACCCCACCGGCGGCGGCGCCTACATCGTGGCGCGCGACAACCTGGGCCTGCTGCCGGCCCAGGTGGCCGGCGCGGCGCTGCTGACCGACTACATCCTGACGGTGGCCGTGTCGATCTCGTCGGGTGTGGCTCAAGTGGCCTCGGCCATCCCCAGCCTTAGCCCCTATCGCGTGCCCGTGGCCATCGCGCTGGTCGCCCTGATCATGCTCATCAACCTGCGCGGCGTCAAGGAGTCGGGCCTCGCCTTCGCGATCCCCACTTACTTCTTCGTCGGCTCGATGTTCTTCACCGTGCTGGTCGGCTTCGGCCGCTACCTGCTGGGCAGCCTGGGACTGGTGGTCGATCCGCCGCCCATGGACTTTCACGGCCTGGCCCAAGGCGTCGGCCTGTTCTTGATTCTGCACGCTTTCTCCAGCGGCACCGCCGCCCTGACCGGCATTGAGGCCATCTCCAACGGCATCACGGCTTTCAAGGAGCCGCGCAGCCGCAACGCCGGCATCACCTTGATGGTCATGGCGTTCATCCTGGCCAGCCTGTTCCTGGGCATCACCTTCCTGGCCAGCCAGGTCGGCGCGGTGCCCTCGGAACACGAGACCGTCATCTCGCAGCTCGTGCGCACGATCTATAACGGCCGCGGCCCGCTGTACCTGATGGCGATGACGGCCACGACCTTGATCCTGATCATGGCGGCCAACACCGCCTTTGCCGACTTCCCGCGGCTGAGCGCGCTGATCGCGGTCGATGGCTTCCTGCCGCGCCAACTCACCTATCGCGGCAGCCGCCTGGTGTTCTCGCGCGGCATCGTGGCCCTGGCCGTGATCGCGTCCGTTCTGATCGCGCTCTTCAACGCCAGCGTGACCGCGCTCATCCCGCTGTACGCCATCGGCGTGTTCCTATCCTTTACGCTGTCACAGTTTGGCATGGCGCGGCGCTGGCGGAAGATCGGGCGCCTCAAGCCGGATCAGGAACTGAAGGAAGCCGGCTCGACCCTGCGCTTTGACCCAGGCTGGAAATGGAAGATGGTCTTGAACGCCTTTGGCGCTTTGTGCACGGCGGTGGTCATGCTCATCTTCGCCATTACGAAGTTCGCCACCGGCGCCTGGATCATCCTGCTGCTGATACCGGCGCTGGTGGGCGTGTTCCTGGCCATCCATCGCCACTACGCGCAGTTGGCGGGCAGCCTATCGCTGGAGGATTACGGCGCGCCGCCGATCGTGCGGCGGCACCGGATCGTGGTGCCGGTCAGCGGCGTGCACCGCGGCACCCTGGCCGCGCTGGATTATGCCCTGTCCATCTCGCCGGACGTCACGGCGGTGCATGTGTCCATCGACCCGGCCGAGTCCGACAAGGTACGGGAAAAGTGGGAGCGCTGGGGCAACGGCGTGCGGCTCTTGATCCTCGAGTCACCCTACCGGCTGCTGCTGGAGCCCCTGCTGGGCTATGTGGAATAC
The DNA here is from genome assembly GCA_964449185.1 of uncultured Anaerolineales bacterium. Lineage (GTDB taxonomy): Bacteria > Chloroflexota > Anaerolineae > Anaerolineales > UBA6663 > CAYUYN01. Next base: position 5,783 of record CAYUYN010000198.1, read on the forward strand.
CTGGCTGCCATGCGCCAACCCAACGAAACCATCACCATCGTGGTGCCGCAGTTCGTGCCCAAGGTCTGGTGGCACAACCTGCTGCACACGCAGACGGCCGTGCTGCTGCGGCTGGCGCTGCTGTTCCAGCGCGGCGTGGTGGTGACGGACGTGCCGTATCAGACCGAGTGACGCGACGAGAGAAGGATGAAGG
>CAYUYN010000198.1:6075-7562 GCA_964449185.1 uncultured Anaerolineales bacterium
CCTTTCCTACGCTTCCACCACCGCCACGGCCTGCGCCGCCTCGCGCTGCACCGGCCGCGCCGGCGTGAGCGCCGTGGCCAGCAGGGCCAGGAGCGCGCCGACAAAGCCGATGATAAACACGCCCTGGATCGCCCCGCCCAGCGCCGTGCGCAGCGTGCCGTCCAGAGCGGTGGCCCCGGCCGACGCCAGCGGGTCGAGCAGGCTGTTGGCCGAGACGGTGCTGGGGTCCAGCCCGGCGGCGCTCAGGTTGCTGGCCAGCCACAGGCTGAGCGCGGCGCCCATCACGCTGACGCCAATGGTGCCGCCGATGCTGCGGCTGAATTGCAGGGTGGAGGTGGCGATGCCCAGCCAGCGCTTGTCCACCGCGCTCTGAACCAAGATGAGGTAGATCGGCACCGACAGGCCCATGCCCACGCCCATCATGGCCAGGGCCGCCATCAGGCTGACGAGGCTGGTGCCGGCGTTGATGCGCGCCAGCATGAAGGCGCCCACCACGAACAGCCCCATGCCGCTGAGCACAATGGCGCGGTAGGGCAGCCGCAGGACCAGCCGGGTGCCCACGATGCTGGCCAGCACCCAGCTGAGCATCAGGGGCGCCAGGGTGGAGCCGGCCTGGGTGGCGGTGGTGCCCAGCACCCCCTGCACAAAGAGCGGCACATAGGCCATGCTGCCAAACATGGCCCAGCCCGCCAGGATGCCGTGCAGACAGGCCACCACAAACAGCCGGTCGCGGAACAAGCCCAGCGGCAGGATCGGGTCTGGCGCGCGCTGTTCCACCCGCACCAGGGCCGCCAGCAGCGCCGCCGCCAGGGCCAGCAGGCCCCAGCCCAGCGGTTGGTCCAGCTCCAGCATCCCCAGCAGCAGCGCGCTGACCGCGCCGGTCAGCAGGGCCGCGCCGGCATAGTCCACGCGCACCTGGCGCGCGGGCCGCGGCTGGGTCTCGCGCAGCACCCACCACACCACCAGGCCCGACAGCACGCCCGGGATGAGGTTGATGTAGAACACCCACTGCCACGACACGCGGTCCACCAGGAAGCCGCCCAGCAGCGGGCCGACCACGGCCGAGACGCCCCACACCCCCGCGAACAGGCCCTGCATGCGGGCGCGCTGCTCGTAGCTGAAGATATCGCCGATGATGATAAAGGCCAGGGGCAGCAGCCCGCCGGCGCCGATGCCTTGCAGCAGCCGGAAAAGGATGAGCTGCTGCATGTTCTGCGCGAGGCCGCACAGCAGCGAGCCGGCCAGGAACAGCAGCATGGCGATGGTGTACACGCGCTTGCGGCCGTATAGGTCCGAGAACTTGCCGTAGAGCGGCACGGTGGTGGTGGAGGTGAGCATATAGCCGGAGAAGACCCAGCTATACGCCTCCAGCCCGCCCAACTGCCCGACGATGGTGGGCATGGCGGTGGCGACGACCGTCGCCTCCATCGAGGCCATGAAGATGCCGAGCAGCACGCCCAGCGTGATCCAGATTACCTTTTGCCGAG
>CAYUYN010000199.1:0-7562 GCA_964449185.1 uncultured Anaerolineales bacterium
GCGAGCTTTGCTCGCGCCCCGACACCCCCGGCATTTTTTCTTATGTGAGGCCGCCCTGCAAGAAATGGCGCTGCTGCCCTTCACCGAGAGCAATTTGAGTTATCATCAGTCAACCTATTTTCATTACGGAGCACTGTATGACCAAAATCACCTTTCTAGGCGCGGGGAGCACGGTCTTCGCCGAAAACCTGCTGGGGGACATCTTGAGTTTTCCGGAATTGGCCGCCTGGACCATCAGCCTGATGGATATTGACCCCGTGCGCTTGCGGACGTCGGAGATCGTGGCGCACAAGATCGCCGAGTATTACGGCGTCAGGCCCAACATCGAAGCCACGCTGGATCGGCGCCAGGCGCTCGACGGCGCCGACTATGCCATCAGCATGTTTCAGGTGGGCGGCTACCGGCCGAGCACCGTCATTGACTTTGAAATCCCGAAAAAATATGGTCTGCGGCAGACCATTGCCGACACCCTGGGCATCGGCGGCATTATGCGCGCCCTGCGGACGATCCCGGTCATGCTGGATATGTGCCGGGATATGGAGGCGGTGTGCCCGGACGTGACCTTCCTGCAATATGTGAACCCCATGGCCATGAACTGCTGGGCGATCTCACGCGCCAGCCAGATCAAGACCGTCGGCCTGTGCCACAGCGTGCAGGGCACGGCCGAAGCCCTGGCCAAGGACATCGGGGTGGCGATCAGCGACATCAATTACTTGTGCGCCGGGATCAACCACATGGCGTTCTACCTGCGTTTCGAGCGGGATGGCCAGAGCCTGTACCCGCTGATCCGGCAGGTGATGGAGGCCAAGACTTACGGGCGGCGCTACCGCGACCTGCCCGACCACGTGCGTTACGACCTCCTGCGCCGCACCGGCTATTTCGTCACCGAGTCAAGCGAGCACTTCAGCGAGTACACACCCTGGTTCATCAAGCGCGACCGGCCGGATCTGGTGGAGCAGTACGGGCTGGCCCTGGACGAATACCCCCTGCGGTGTGAATACCAAATCGCCGCCTGGGAGACCGCGAAAGCGGCGCTGGAGCGGGGCGAACTGGAAATTACCCCCAAGCGCAGCCACGAATACGGCGCGCTCATCATTCACTCCCTCGAGACCGGCCAGCCGCGGGTGGTCTACGGCAACGTGCCCAACCGCGGCCTCATCGACAACCTGCCGCAGGGCTGCTGCGTGGAGGTGCCGTGCCTGGTGGACAAAAACGGCCTCCAACCCACGCAGATCGGAAGCCTGCCGCCGCACCTGGCGGCGCTCATGCAGACCAACATCAACGTGCAGTCACTGACGGTGGAAGCGGCCCTGACGGGCAAGCGTGAGCACGTGTATCACGCCGCCATGCTCGACCCGCACACCGCGGCCGAGCTGAGCCTCGACGAGATCTGGGCCCTGGTGGATGAGCTGATCGAGGCGCATGGCGACATGCTGCCCGAGAGCATTCGGCGGCCCGTAGACAGGGCCTGACCACCGTTTAGCCTGCCGGCGAATTGATCTGGGCCTTCATGGCGGCGATGAAAGCCTCCCGGACGGGATATTTGTGCTGGCGCCAGTTGCCCGGTCGAATATGAAACTGGGTCTGTCAGGGTGTCGAAATCGGGCCCGGATCTTCGTCGTCTTAGTGAAACAGGCGAACAGGTCGCCTGCCGCGCAGCCCCAAGGAGACGAAAATGAAATACATGCTCTTGATCTACACACCCGAAACCGTGGAAGCCAGCCTGGCGCCCGACGCCAACGGCGCGATGATGGCCGAGTATAACGACTTCACCCGCGAGACCCGCGAGCGCAAGGTGTTCCAGGCCGGCGAGGCGCTCCACCCCACCAATGCCGCCACCACCGTGCGCGTGCGCGATGGCAAGTCGGCGGTCACCGACGGGCCGTTTGCCGAGACCAAGGAGCAGTTGGGCGGGTTCTACATCCTCGACTGCAAAGACCTGGACGAAGCCCTGGAATTCGCGGCCAAGATCCCCGGCGCCCGTCATGGCTCGATTGAGGTGCGGCCGGTGGTGGATTTCGGCTAGCACGCTGCTTGCAAAGCCGGGGTAGGGCCCCACAGTGCCCTACCCCGGCCAGACCTTATGCCCGAGATTGCCGCCGTCATCGAGAACACGTTCCGGGCCGAATACGGCCGGGTGCTGGGCGCGCTCATCGCCACCCTGCGCGACTTTGACCTGGCCGAGGACGCCCTGCAGTCCGCCCTGGTCACCGCGCTGGAACGCTGGCCGGTGGAGGGCGTGCCGCGCAACCCGGCCGCCTGGATGACGACGGTCGCCCGGCGCAAAGCGATTGACCGGCTGCGGCGGGCGCAGGCGCTGGAGCGCAAGCAGGCGGCGCTGCTGGCCGAGCAGGACCGCGAAAGGCCAGGCGCGATGGACGAAGCCGCCGACGACACCATCCCCGACGAACGCCTCAAGCTGATCTTCACCTGCTGCCACCCGGCGCTGGCGCTCGAAGCGCAGATCGCGTTGACCCTGCGCACGATGGGCGGGCTGAGCACGGCCGAGATTGCCCATGCGTTTCTGGTGCCGCTGCCCACCATGAACCAGCGCCTGACACGGGCCAAGCACAAGATCCGCGCGGCCGGCATTCCGTTTGAGGTGCCGCCCGCCCACCGCCTGCCCGAGCGGCTGGACGCTGTAAGGCACGTTTTGTACTTGATCTTCAACGAGGGCTACGCCGCGCACACCGGCGACGAGTTGATCCGCCTGGAGCTGTGTGCCGAGGCCATCCGGCTGGCACGCGTGTTGGTGGATCTGCTTGAAGCGGGACCGGAAGCCCCGCCGGACCCGGAGGCGCTGGGCCTGTTGGCGCTCATGCTGCTGACCGACGCGCGGCGGCCGGCGCGCGTGGACGCGCGGGGAGACATGGTTCTGCTCGAAGACCAGGACCGCTCGCGCTGGGACCAGGCGGAGATCGCCGAGGGGCTGGCGCTGCTGGACCGGGCGCTGGCTGCGCGGCGGCCCGGCCCCTACCAGGTGCAGGCGGCCATCAGCGCGCTGCACGCCCAGGCGGCCACGGCGGCCGAAACCGATTGGGCGCAGATCAAGGCGCTGTACGGCGAGCTGGCGCGGCTGGCGCCCTCGCCGGTGGTGGAGCTGAACCGGGCCGTGGCCACCGGCATGGCTGATGGGCCGATCGCCGGGCTGATGGCGCTGGACCAACGCCGGCTGGAAGCCGAATTGGGCGGCTATCACTGGTTCCACGCGGCGCGGGCCGACCTGCTGCGGCGGGCGGGTTACTTCGCGGAGGCGCGCACGGCGTATGACGCCGCGTTGGCGGTGTGCGAGAACAATACCGAGCGGGCGTTTTTGTTGAGGCGGCTGCGGGAGGTCAGCGTGCGGTGAGCGGGCCGGCAGCAGCCGGCCGTTCCTACTGGCCCGCCACCTCGCGCACGGCGGCGAAGTCAACCTCAGACAAACCGCGCTCCATCGCCAGGGCGTAGCGCGCGCGTGACGCCTCGGCCAGTGGCAGGGCCAGCCCATGCGCTGCCGCGGCCTCGAGCGCATAAGCAACGTCTTTGTGCATCCAGCGCAGCGCAAAGTCGGGCGCGTCGTACTGGCGACTGAGCATCCGCCCGAGCTTGGTTTTGACGATCGGGCTGCTGGCGGCGCCGGTGCTGAGGGCCTGAGCGACCGTCGCCTGGTCCAGGCCGGCACGGTCGGCCAGAGCCAGAGCGTCGGCCAGGGCGGCCAGGTGGATGGAGCCCAGCATGTTGTTGATGAGCTTGTACGTGGCGCCGGAGCCGGGCGGACCAAAGTGAATAATGTTGTTGGCGAACGCCTCCAGCACTGGGCGCAGGGTTTCGAGAGCATCCGGCTCGGCGCCAACGTACAGCGTGAGCGTGCCGGCCTCGGCCGCGCCCTTGCTGCCGCCCAGCGGGGCATCGACGAAGCGCACGGAGCGAGCGGCGGCGTGCTGTCGCAGTTCCTCGATCCAGGCGACCGAGAGCGTGCTGCACTCCACCACGATAGCGCCAGGGCGGAGCGCGGCCAGTGCGCCGTGTTCGCCCAGCCACACCGCGCGCGAGGCCGTGTCATCGCCCACCACGCTGAGGACGATGTCGGCGCCGGCAGCGGCCTGGGCCGGGGTGGCGGCCACGCGGGCGCCTAGAGCGGCCAGTGGCTGTGCCCGCGCGGCGGTGCGGTTGTAGACGGCCAGCGCGTGGCCGGCTTTGAGCAGGTTGGCGGCGATGCCGGCCCCCATGGTGCCGAGGCCGAGCAGGGCAAGGTTGGTCATAGGTGTCCTTTCGATTGAGGGGCCTTGATCCAGGCGTCGGATGGGAAGGGGATGGGCATGCGGCAGTAGGCAGGGCAGCGCCTATTGTAAACGAGGAAAAGCCTTCTGCTACAATACGCGCACTTCAGCCAGAGTAGGTGCGTGTAAAGCAGAGGCAGGCGCGAGATGCCCAACACAGGAGCATCCCCGAGCTATGATTTTGTGGTGATCGGCTCGGGGTTTGGCGGCAGCGTGTCGGCCATGCGGCTGACCGAAAAGGGCTGCCGCGTGCTGGTGCTGGAACGCGGCCAGCGCTACCGCGACGAGGACTTTGCCCCAACGACGTGGCACGTCTGGAAATATCTGTGGCTGCCGGCGGCGCGCTGCTTTGGCATCCTGCAGATCAGCCCGTTCCGCGATGTGGTGGTGCTGCACGGCAGCGGCGTGGGCGGCGGCAGCCTGGTCTATGCCAATGTGCTCATGGAGCCGGGCGACCACCTGTTTGCGGCGCCGGCCTGGCACCACCTGGCCGATTGGAAGACCCTGCTTATGCCGCATTACGCCATGGCGCGGCGGATGCTGGGGGTGACGCAGAACCCGCGCGAGTGGGCGGCCGACCACGTGCTGCGGGACATCGCCGGCGAGCTGGGCCGGGCCCACACCTACGCGCGTGCGCCCGTGGGCGTGTTCTTTGGCAAGCCGGGGACCGAAGGCCAAGAGGTGGCCGACCCATTCTTTGAGGGCCAGGGACCCGCCCGCCGGGCCTGCACCTTTTGCGGCGGCTGCATGGTGGGCTGCCGGCACAATGCCAAGAACACGCTGGTCAAGAACTACCTGTACTTCGCCGAGAAGTGGGGGGCCAAAGTGCAGGCCGAGGCCGAGGTGATGGACATCCTCCCCCTGCCCCCTGGCCAAGCCGATGGCGCCCGCTACGAGGTCGTCTATCGCAGCTCGACGGCCTGGCGGCCTGGGGGAGCGCGCCGCGTGCGGACGCGCAGCGTGGTGCTGTCGGCCGGTGCGCTGGGCACCCTGCGGCTGCTCTTCCGCTGCCGCGACCTGACCCGCTCGCTGCCGCGGTTATCGGCGCGGCTGGGCGACCTCGTGCGCACCAACAGCGAGTCGCTGCTGGGGTCCACCAGCCGAAGCCTGGACGTGGACTACTCGAAGGGCATCGCGATCACGTCCATCTTCCACGCCGATGCGGTGACGGCCATCGAGCCTGTACGCTTCCCGGCCGGGTCTGACCTGATGCGGTTTCTCGGTGGGCCGCTGATTGATACGGGGCGGCTGCCGGTGCGGCTGCTGAGGTGGATCGGCAGAATTTTGCGGCGGCCGGGCGACTTCTTGAAGACCCATGTGCTGCCCGGCTGGGCGCGGCGCACGACGATCCTGCTGGTGATGCAGACGAAGGACAACCGCCTCAAATTCCGCTTTGGCCGGAGCGCGCTGACCCTGTGGCGGCGCAACCTGGTGTCGCGGCCCGACGCGGAGGCGACCATCCCGGCCAAGATCCCCATTGGGCACCAGGTGACGCGCCGGTTTGCCGAAAAGACCGGCGGCATCGCAGCCGGGACCATCAACGAGGGGCTGCTGGATATTCCGATGACGGCGCACATCCTGGGCGGCTGCCCGTTTGGGCGCACGGCGGAGGAGGGCGTGGTGGGTCTGGACTGCCAGGTCCATCACTATCCGGGTTTGTATGTGGTGGATGGCTCGATTGTGCCGGCGAACCCGGGCGTGAACCCCAGTTTGACGATTACGGCCCTGGCCGAGTACGCGATGAGTCTGGTGGAGGCGCGGGAGCCGGCCGTCGCAGAGCACAAAGCCGTGGCGTAACGGCGCGACCATACTCAATACGCCCCTACAATGGACCCATCGCGCTCCGATGATTCTCCCGGGAAAGCCTTGGTTTCCATTGCGCCCGATGTGCTTGCCGCTCACCGGGATGTTGGGCTGGTGTGAACGCCCCTCCGGCGGTTTGACAACGTGCGCCGAACACTCAATGGGAACCCGCTCTAATACCCCAGAGCCATGTCCACCTGGTTGTACAGCGGCTGGCCGTCAAGATACCGGCGCAGGTTGTCGGCGAAGAGCTGCATAGCCAGCTCATCGTAGCGGGTGGTCCAGCCGGAGATGTGGGGAGTGACCAGGACATTGGGCAGCGACCAGAGCGCGCTGTCGACGGCCAGCGGTTCTTTGGCAAAGACGTCCAGGGCGGCGCCGCCAAGCCGGCCCGCTTGCAGCGCAGCGATAAGGGCAGGCTCGTCGACGAGACCGCCGCGGCCGATGTTGATGACGAACGCCGAGGGCTTGAGCAGGGCCAGGGTCTGCGCGTTGAGCACGTGGCGGGTTTCGGGCGTGAGGGGCAGGACCACGGCCAGGTAGTCGCACTCGGGCAGCATGACGTCCAGTTGGTCGAGCCCGTAGAGGGTCTCGGGCAGCTCGCCGCGCGGGTCGCCGGTGCCGGGGAGCTGCCAACCGTCGTCCTGGCGGCGAGCGGGGTTGCGCTTGGCGGCGAGCACGCGCATACCGAAGGCGCGCGCCAGGCGGGCGATCTCGCGGCCGATGCTGCCATAACCGAGGATGCCGACCGTCTTGCCGCGCAGCTCGGAGGCTGACAAGAGCTCGCCGCGCTTGGCGGGCCAGTCGCGCGCTGCCTGGGCCTCGAACAGGCGCGGCAGGCGGTGGTTGTGCGCCAGCATCATCATCAGCGTGTGCTCAGCCATGACCGGCATGTGCACGCCGCTGGACGTGGTCAAGATGACCTTTTTGAACAGCTCGCCGTTTTCTCTCAGCGCGCGGTCGGCGCCGGCAAAGTAGCCCTGCACCCAGCGCAGGTTGGGGGCTTGTTCGGGGCGCGGCATCAGGCCCGTAGTTTGCAGCACCTCGACGCCCTGCCAGGCGGCCTCGTCCACGGCGGCCGGCGTTGCCCCCACGCGCTGCTCCACGTGCAGCCGTGGCGAGACGGCGCGCACGCGGTTGAGCAGCTCGTCGGACAAGGGGGCTTGGGACAGGATCAATACGCGCACTGCGTTGGACATGGGAAAATTACTCCTGAGCATGAAGCCTGACAACTACTCGAGGGCCCACACACGCTCGGCGCGGATGACGGGTTCGCCGCGCAGCGGGTCGTTCTCCACCTGGCCTTCGAGCACATACGGACCGCCGGTGGCGAAGGCGGCGCGGTAGCGGCGATAGACATCACCAAAGATCACGACGTCGAGCATGCCTTCCAGATCTTCCAGCGCCATAAAGTAGATGTAGTCGCCGCGCGTGGTGCGCGTGCGGTGCCAGGTCTGCCGCATGCCGGCCACGCGCACGCGCCGGCCGCTGTGCGCGGAG
>CAYUYN010000200.1:0-1349 GCA_964449185.1 uncultured Anaerolineales bacterium
CCGTGGCTGGCGGCGCTGGTGATCTATGCGCTGGCCGGGCAGCCGGGCTTCTATGGCGAGCGGCTGTATGTGGTGCTGCGCGAGCAGGCCGACCTGAGCGCCGCCTACGCCATCCCCGACCGCGTGGAGCGCCTGACGTATGTGTACACCACCCTGGTGGCGCAGTCCGACCGCACCCAGGCCGGCCTACGGCGGGTGCTGGACACGCTGCGGGTGAACTACCGGCCCTACTACCTGGAGAATGGGATCGAGGTGGAGGCCGGCCCGCTGCTGCGCGCTTACCTGGCGGCGCAGCCGGAGGTGGACCGGGTGCTGACCAGCCCGCGCCTGCGTCCCCTGCCCGAGCTGCCCCAGCCGGGCGAAGGCCCGGAGAGCGCGCCGGCGCGGCCGCCGTGGAACATCACCTCCATTGGCGCCGACCGGGTATGGAACGAGTTGGGCATCACCGGCCAGGGCCTCGTCGTCGGCCAATCGGACTCGGGGGTGGCGGGCGATCACCCGGCGCTGGCGCCCGGCTATCGCGGGCGCGACACCGGCGGTGACTACAACTGGTATGACCCGTGGTATGGCTCGACGGAACCCGTGGACTATGGCGGGCACGGCACGCACACGCTGGGCTCGGTGTTGGGGCAGGGCGGCATCGGCGTGGCGCCGGGCGCGCAGTGGATCGGCTGCGTGAACCTCGGGCGCAACCTGGCCAACCCGCCGCTGTACCTGGAGTGCCTCCAGTTTCACCTGGCGCCGTTCCCCCAGGGCGGCGACCCGCTCCGCGACGGCGACCCCGCTCGCGCCGCGCACGTCCTTAACAACTCGTGGGGCTGCCCGGAATTGGAGGGCTGCGATGCGCGTGTGATGGGGCCGGCGGTGGCGGCGCTGCGGGCGGCGGGCATCTTTGTGGTGGCCTCGGCCGGCAACGAGGGGCCGGCGTGCAGCAGCCTGGCTGCGCCCATCAGCCTGTATGACGAGGCCTTCAGCGTGGGCGCGGTGGACCGCTTCGGCAGCCTGGCGCAGTTCAGCAGCCGCGGCCCGGTGACCGTGGACGGCAGCCACCGGCTCAAGCCCGACCTGGCCGCGCCGGGGGTGGACGTGCTCTCTTCGCTGCCGGGCGGCACGTATGGCGCGAACCAGGGCACGTCCATGGCCGGGCCGCACGTGGTGGGCGCGGTGGCGCTGATCTGGTCGGCCAACCCGGCGCTGATCGGCGACATCGACCGCACCGAGCAGATCCTCTACGACAGCGCCCAACCCTACGCCGGCGGCCAATCCTTCTCCGGCGGCGCGTGCGACCAGGGCCCGCTGCCCAACAACGGCGTGGGCTATGGCCTGCTGGATGCGTATGCGGCGGTGCA
>CAYUYN010000200.1:1449-7509 GCA_964449185.1 uncultured Anaerolineales bacterium
GAGAAGACAGTGCCCAAATCGGGGTTCCTAAGAAAACCTTTACATTCTGGCGATACACTTACACACGGGCCGCTAATGGTAGAATGGCGCCAGGGGTCGCAACGCGGCCTGCCGGCCCATATAGGAGAAACCGTCCCATGCCCGTCCGTTCTGCCAAAGCCACCTGGACCGGAACCCTGCGCGAAGGCCAGGGGACCATGAACTTTAGCTCGTTTGAAGGCCCCTACACGCGCGCTTCGCGCTTCGAAAGCGGGGAAGGCACCAACCCGGAAGAGCTGCTGGGCGCGGCGCATGCCGGCTGCTTCTCCATGTTCCTGTCGGGGGTGCTGACCAAGGCCGGCCTGGCGCCCACCCGCATCACGACCACGGCCCAGGTGCACCTGGGCGACGGGCCGCGCATCACGTTGATTGAGCTGGCCACCGAAGCGGACGTGCCCGGCCTGGATGACGCCCGGCTGCAGGCGGCCGCGCAGGAAGCCAAGGAAAAGTGCCCCATCTCGCTGGCGCTGGCCTCCACCGAGATTAAGCTGACGGCCAAGTTGGCGGGGTAATGGCTTGGAGCAGGAGGTAGGCATGGCCCTCAGCACAGCCCCCGCCGCGTCTCGCGTGCGGGCGGCCCAAGCCAGTGAGCTTTCGCGGGAAACCCTGCTGGAGATGTATTGGCACATGCTGCGCTCGCGCCGGCTGGACGAGCGCGCCTGGATCTTGCATCGCCAGGGCAAGATCGCTTTCCACATCTCGGCCATGGGCCACGAGGCGACCCAGGTGGGCGCGGCCATGGCGCTGCGGCGCGGCCACGACTACGTGGTGCCTTATTACCGCGACCTGGCCCTGGTGCTGGCGCTGGGCTTTACGGCGCGCGGCTTTATGCTGGGCCTGTTCGGCAAGCAGGGCGAGCCGACCTCCGGCGCGCGGCAGATGCCCAGCCACTGGAGCCAGCGCGACGCCAACGTGGTCTCCACCTCGTCGCCGGTGGCCACGCAGATCCCCCACGCGGCCGGGCTGGCGCTGGCCTTTAAGCTGCGCGGCGAGGACCGCGTGGCGCTGACCTGCATCGGCGAGGGCGCCACTTCGCAGGGGGAGTGGTACGAGGGTCTCAACTGGGCCGCCGTGCACCGGCTGCCCTTTATCTGCCTGGTGCAGAACAACGTCTACGCCATCTCGGTGCCGATGGACAAGCAGATGGCCGTGCCCAACGTGGCCGACCGCGCCGCCGCCTTTGGCATGCCGGGCGTGGTGGTGGATGGCAACGATGTGCTGGCGGTGTACGCGGTCATGCAAGAGGCCGTGGACCGCGCCCGCGCGGGCGGCGGGCCGACCCTGGTGGAAGCCAAGACCTACCGCATCGTGCCGCACTCGTCGGACGACGACGACCGCTCGTACCGCAGCCGCGACGAAGTGGAGCAGTGGAAGAAGCGGGACCCGATTCTGAACTTCCGCGGCCACCTGGAGCAGGCCGGCCACCTCACGCCGGCCAGCGTAGCCGAGCTGGACGCGCGGGCCGTGGCCGAGGTGGAAGACGCGGTGCGCTTTGCGCAGGCGGCCCCTTACCCGGATGTGTCCCAGGCGGCCACGGGCGTGTACGCGCCGTTGGATGAGGCATAGGCGACCGGCATGGCTGAAATCACCCTCATCGAAGCCATCCGCCAGGCCATGGACGAAGAGCTGGCGCGCGACGACCGGGTCTTCATTACCGGCGAGGACGTGGGCCGGCGCGGCGGCGTCTTCCGCGCCACCTTGGGCCTGTTCGACAAGTACGGCCCCAACCGCGTCATCGACTCGCCGCTGGCCGAGCTGTCCATCGTGGGCATCGGCGTGGGCGCGGCGCTGTATGGCCTGCGGCCCATCTGCGAGATCCAGTTTGCCGACTTTATCCACCCGGCCATCAACCAGATCGTGAACGAGGCCGCCAAGATGTACTACCGCTCCAACGGCGCCTGGCGGGTGCCGCTGGTCATCCGCGCGCCGTACGGCGGCGGCATCAGCGGCGGGCTGTACCATTCGCAGTCGCTGGAGGCCTTCTTTGCGCACGTGCCGGGGCTGAAGGTGGTGGTGCCGTCCAACCCGCGCGATGCCAAGGGCCTGCTCAAGTCGGCGGTGCGCGACCCCAACCCGGTGATGTTCTTTGAGCCCAAGAAGGGCTACCGGCTGATCAAGGGCGAGGTGCCGGAGGGCGATTACACCGTGCCCATCGGCCCCAGCCAGGTGAGCCGGGCGGGCCGCGACCTGTCGGTGTTCGCTTATGGCATGATGCACTACTATTGCCTTCAGGCGGCCGAGCAGTTGGCGCGCGAGGGGGTGGACGTGGAAGTGGTGGACCTGCGCACGCTATACCCGGTGGACCGCGCGGGCATCCTGGCCTCGGTGCGCAAGACCGGCAAGGCGCTGGTGGTGTACGAGGACAACCTGACCATGGGCTACGGCGCTGAGGTGGCGGCCGTGATCGCCGAGGAGGCCTTTACCAGCCTGGACGCCCCGGTGCGCCGCCTGGCCGCCCCCGACGTGCCGGCCGTGCCCTTCAGCCATCCGTTCCAGGATTGGTTCATGCCCAACCCGGAGAAAATCGTGACGGCCATGCGGGACTTAGCAGCCTACTGAGTAGCAATACGCAATACGGAATATATTGCGTATTCCGTCCGGAGCCTCCCATGCCTACAAACGTCATCATGCCCCAGCTCGGCGAGTCGGTCGTGGAAGGCACCGTCAGCAAATGGCTGAAGCGCGAGGGCGACGCGGTGCAGGAGTTCGACCCGATTATGGAAGTGAACACCGACAAGGTGGACACGGAAATCCCCGCGCCGGCCAGCGGCACCCTGCTGAAGGTGTACGTGCCCGAGGGCACCACGGTGAAGGCCGGCACGCTGCTGGCCATCATCGGCCAGCCCGGTGAGACAGTGGCCGACGGCGGCGGCAATGGCCACGCGGCGGCCACGGCGCCTTCTGCCACGCCCGCGCCCGCCGCCACGCCCGCGCCCGCCGCCGCGAAGCGCGACCTGGGCTTTATTTCGCCGGTGGTGGCCAGGCTGGCTGACGAGCATCAGGTGGACCTACAGCAGGTGACGGGCACGGGCAGCGGCGGGCGCATCACCAAGAAGGACGTGCTGGCCTACCTGGCTCAGCCGCAGGCCACCGCCGAGGCAGACCTGCCGCCGTGGGAGCGGCCGGGCGAGGGCGACCTCTTCCGGCCGACCGAGCTCCAGTTCGGCGCGGGAGCGCCGGGGGCGGCCACGCCTTCTGTAGGAGCGGGTTTTACCCGCGATCCCTCGTTCGCAAAGACGGCATCGCGGGCAGAGCCCGCTCCTACAGGTTGGACTCAGCCCCAGGCCGGCGACACCAGCCTGCCGGTGGGCGGCCTGCGCAAGCTGATCGCCGAGCACATGGTGCGCAGCGTGCGCACCGCCCCGCACGTCACCACGGTTTTTGAGGCTGATCTGTCGCGGGTGGTGGCCCACCAGACGGCGCACGCCGCAGCCTATGCCCGCGACGGCGTGACCCTGACCCTGACGGCCTACTTCGTGGCGGCGGCGGTGGCGGCGCTGAAGGCCGTGCCGCTGGTGAACAGCCAGTGGGCCGAGGACCAGATCATCCTCAAGCGCGAGATCAACATTGGCCTGGCGGCGGCCCTGGACGAGGGGCTGATCGTGCCCGTCATCCGGCGGGCCGACGAGAAGTCGCTGCTGGGTTTGGCGCGCGCGATCAACGACTTGGCCCAGCGCGCCCGCGCCAAGGCCCTCCAGGCCGACGAGGTGGCCGGCGGAACGTTTACGATCACCAACCACGGCGTCAGCGGCTCGCTGCTGGCCACGCCCATCATCAACCAGCCGCAGACGGGCATCATGGGCGTGGGCGTCATGCAGAAGCGCGCGGTCGTGATCAATGACGCCATTGCCATTCGGCCGATGGTGTACCTGACGCTGACGTTCGACCACCGCGTGCTGGACGGCGCGGTGGCGGACCGGTTTATGCGGAAGGTGAAGGAGACGCTGGAGAACTGGGCGTAAGCGCCAGGAAAGTGTGGATCGAACCCAGGCGCACACGTTGTGATGTGCGCCTGGTGTTTTAATGAGAATCCGCTGGCGCACCGGGCAGCGTTTGGCGCTGGCCCAGCTGGGCGCGCCCGAGCAATTGATTCTTGGTACAATTCGCACCGTGCCGTAAGGCCGCTTCGGCGGCCGCCACACACTTGGTGAACCCCCACGCGGGCCAGAGCCCCGCCTAGCGAAGGAGCCTCGCATGGCAAACCAATACGACCTGATCGTCATCGGCGCGGGACCGGGCGGCTACGTCTGCGCCATCCGCGCCTCGCAGTTGGGCCTCAAGGCCGCGGTAGTCGACCGCGAATGGCTGGGTGGCGTCTGCCTGAATGTGGGCTGCATCCCCTCCAAGTCGCTGCTGGCGAATGCGGCCGTGGCCGAGATGCTCCACCGCGGCAAGGAGTTTGGCTTTACGGCCGACAACATCACGCTCGACTATGCCGTGGCCGTCAAGCGCTCGCGCGCGGTGTCGGACCGGCTGGTGAAGGGCGTGGGCGGCCTGATGAAGAAGAACAAGATCGATGTGCACATGGGCACGGCGGTGCTGAAGAGCGCCACCGAGGTGGAAGTCACCGGCCAGGATGGCCAGAAGCAGACGCACACGGCCAAGCACATCGTCATCGCCACCGGGACGCGGCCCGCGCCGCCGGCCGCCTTTAACGTGGACGGCCAGAAGGTGGTCACCTACAAGGAGGCCATCCTCCAGGAGCACCGGCCGGCCTCGGCCGTCATTATCGGCGGCGGCGCGCTGGGCGTGGAGTTTGCCACGGTGTGGAACGCCTACGGCGCGCAGGTGACCGTGATCGAGATGCTGCCGACCCTGGTGCCGCGCGAGGACGCCGACCTGGGCACGGAGCTGGCCAAGCAGTTTGGCAAGGCCGGCATCAAGGTGAAGGTGGGCACCAAGGTGGACAAGATTGATGCCAGCAGCGGCCCGGTGAAGGTGACCGTCACCGGCCCGCAGGGCACCGAGACCCTGGAGGCTGAACAAGCCCTGGTGGCCATTGGCTTCCGGCCGAACTCGGAGAACCTGGGGCTGGAAGCGGCCGGGGTGAAGCTTGACCGCGGCTTTATCCAGATCGACGACCAGATGCGCACCAGCGTGCCCAACATCTACGCCATCGGCGACGTGACCGGCAAGACCGGCTGGGCGCACACCGCCTCGGCGCAGGGCGTGGTGGCGGCCGAGGTGATGGCGGGGCACGCCACGGTGACCCTGGACTATGCCTTTATGCCCAGCGCGGTGTACTCGCACCCGCAGGTGGCGTCGTTCGGGCTTAGCGAGCAGGCGGCCAAGGACCAGGGCTATGAGGTGAAGGTGGGCCGCTTCCCCTTCATTGCCAATGGCAAGGCGCTGGGCCTGGCCGACTACCAGGGCTTCGTCAAGATCGTCAGCGACGCCAAGTACGGCGAGATCCTGGGCGCGCACATGATCGGCCCGGAGGTCACCGAGCTGCTGCCCGAGCTGACCCTGGCGCACAACATGGAGCTGACGGCCGAGGAGATCGCCCGCAACGTGCACGCGCACCCGTCGCTGTCGGAGACGCTGATGGAAGCGGCGCACGGGCTGACGGGTGGGTATATCAATATATAGATGCCCGCGTTCCGCTTCACCACCTCCATCCCCGTGCGCTACTCCGACCTGGACGCGCAGGGGCACGTGAACCACGCCCGCTGCTTCTCCTTCATGGAGGAGGCGCGCTTTCACTACCTCCGCGCGCTGGGGCTGTGGACCGACGAACAGGATTTCAAGGCCGTGGGCCAGATCCTGGCCGAGGCCACCTGCACCTATCTGCGGCCGGTGCTGCTGGGCCAGACCGTGGAGGTGGCCTTGCGCACCACGCGCCTGGGCTATAAGAGCGCCGAGATGACCTACCGCCTGTCGGTGGCGGGGGAGCCGGTGGCCACCGGCCGGACCGTGCAGGTGGCCTACGACTATGCCGCGCATCAGTCCATCCCCATTCCGCTGGCCTGGCGCGAGGCCGTGGCGGCCCATGAGGGTGAGACGCCGTTGTAGGAGCGGGCT
>CAYUYN010000201.1:0-7480 GCA_964449185.1 uncultured Anaerolineales bacterium
GCCCGGGGCCGGTCCCCGGTTCTCACCGGCTGGGCGCCGGCCAGTGAAGCATAAGATGAGGCAGGCCATGTTTGGCGGCCGGCCACGCTGCGATGTGCACGTGCCGGCCACCAGGGGCGTGCCTCATTTTTGTAGGGATTGTGTGGTACTTAAGCAGCAGGTCAAGGCGCACGGCGGTTTGGGGTAGGCCCGCGGGCGGGAGCGACGATGGCAAAATTCCTCGTTCGACGCATCCTCTTCATGATCATCACCATGTATGCGGTCTCGGTGGCCATCTTCCTGATTTCGGAAGTGGTGCCGAGCAACATTGCCGTGAACACCCTGGGCAACACCATTACGCCTGCCCAGGAAGCCTCCTTCAACGCTCAAAATGGCCTCGACCAGCCGCCCCTGACGCGCTACATCCGCTGGATGTTTGGCAGCGATTGGCAGGCCGCGCGCCTGATCGGCCACCCCGTCCGGCGGCTGTTTGACTCAGCCACCAGCCGGTATAGCTGGTGGGTCGTGGGCGAAGACGGGTCGCTGTACCAGACCTTCACACCCGACGGCAACACCATTTTTTACGCCGTGCGCCAACCCGATGGCTCGACCGTGGACGTGGATATGGGCACCAGCCTGTGGCGGCCCAACGCCGATGGCCTCATGGTATTTTGGGGCGTGGACCCGGCCGGCCGGGCCGCCATGTGGGTGCAGGGCGACGACGTAGAAGAGTGGATCCTGACCCAGGCCTCCTGGACCAATTTGCCGGGCGCGCCGCGGCGGTATATCCCGCTCCAGCGCGGCTTGATGCGGGCCGACCCGGGCGTCTCCTTCCTCACGCGCCGGCCGGTCGCCGAAGCGCTGGTGGGACGGCTGTTCAACACCGCCATCCTGGCGGGCAGCGCCTTCCTGATCATCATGCCCATCGCGCTGGTCCTGGGCCTGATCGCGGGCCTCAACGAGGGGAAGTTCATTGACCGGCTGCTCTCGGTGGGCAGCCTGGTGGCTACGGCCACCCCGGAATTTGCCAGCGGGATCTTCCTCATCCTGATCTTTTCGAGCTGGCTGCAACTGCTGCCGCCGACCGTGGCCGTCACGAGCGACACGGCGATTTTCGAGAAACCCGAGATGCTGGTGCTGCCGGTGATGACCCTGACTCTGGTGGAGCTGGGCTACGTGCTGCGCATCACCCGGGCCAGCATGGTCGAGGTCATGCGCACGAACTACATTCGCACGGCCACGCTCAAGGGCCTACCGCGGCTGCGCATCGTGCTCAAGCACGCCGTGCGCAACGCGCTGATGGCGCCCATTACCGTCATCATGCTGCACGTCAACTGGTTGGTGGGCGGTATCGTGGTGGTCGAGTCGGTCTTTGGCTTCCCCGGGCTGGGCAGCTTTGTGCTCCAGGCCGCGCTGTTCAAGGATTTGTTTGCGGTGGAGGCCGCCGCCATGGTGCTGGTGGTGATTGCGGTCGGCAGCCAGATGTTTGCCGACCTCATCTACACGTTCCTCAATCCCCGCATCCGCTACGCCTGAACTGGCGCCGAAAGGATAGCCGACCATGGCCGTTGTCCCCGAAACCCGACCCGCCGCCGGCCTCCCCATCCCCAAGGGCATGGTGCCGGCACGTCCCTCGCCCTGGCGCAAGCTGGCCTCCGCTGTGGACACCCTGCGGCGTTCGCGCATCGCGCTCTTTGGCTTCTCCTTGGTGGCCTTTTGGGTCGTCATCGCGCTGTTTGCCGACGACTGCCTCATCCAGCCGGCTTGCTGGGCCCAGGCGCGGGACTTCGAGCCCACCCCCTGGCTGGCGCGCTACTCGCCCTTTCACCAGTTCCCCGGCCAGGTGTTGGGGGCGCCCTCGGGCGCGCACTGGCTGGGAACCGACCGGTTGGGCCGCGACATTTGGGCGCGCCTGGCGCAGGGCTCGCGCACCATCCTCATCCTGGCGCCGCTGTCCGTGATCATTGCGCTCGTCATTGGCGGCACCCTGGGGGTGGCCTCAGGCTACTATGGCGGGCTGGTGGACGAGATCACCATGCGTGTCCTGGACGCCATGTTGGCCTTCCCCAGTATCCTGCTCTACATGGTCATCATCGCGGCGCTCGGCCCATCGCCGGTGAACGTGGTGCTGGCCATCACGGTGGCCGGGACCCCCGGCATCGCCCGATTGGTGCGCAGCCTCACCCTCGACATCAAGACGCGCGACTACATCGCCGCGGCTGAGACGCGCGGTGAGAACCCGTGGTACATCATGTTCGTGGAAATCTTGCCCAATGCCCGCGGGCCCATCATCATTGACGCCATGCTGCGCGTGGGCTACGCGGTCTTCGCCATCGGCACGCTTGGCTTCTTGGGCCTGGGGCTGCCGCCGCCCTCGCCCGATTGGGGCAGCATCGTCAACGGCGGCCGCAACTTCATCCAGGCCGGGCACCCGTGGGGCGCCCTGGCTGGCTCGGCCGCCACGGCCATGCTGGTGGTGGGCTTCAACATGATGGCCGACGGGCTGTCCGAAGAAGTGCAGCGATATCGCTAAGCCCAGACCCTGGGCTGGATAAGGGAGCGGCCTTTATGACCAAACCGCCCGGCAAGATGGGCCAGCCGGTGATCCGTGTGGAGAACCTGGCCATTGCCTATGAGACGCGCTACGGCGATGTGCAGGCCGTGCGCGACGTGTCGTTTGAGATCTATCGCGGCGAGACCCTGGGCTTGGTCGGCGAGTCCGGCTGCGGCAAGAGCACCGTGGCCTATGGCCTGGTGAACTACCTGGGCCGCAACGGCAAGATCGTGCGCGGTGACATCGCCTTCCAGGGCCAGTCCCTGGTGGGCCGCGGCGCCGAAGAGCTGCGCAAGCTGCGCGGCGACCAGATCTCGATGGTCTACCAGGACCCGATGACGTCGCTCAACCCGGTGCTGCGGGTGGGCGAGCAGATGACCGAGGTGCTGACGGTGCACCGCGGCATCTCCGAAGCCGAGGCGCGCGAGCGCTGCGTCACCATGCTCAAGCGCGTCTACATGCCTGACCCGGCCAAGGTCATGCAGCGCTACCCGCACCAGATCTCGGGCGGCCAGCAGCAGCGCATCATCATTGCCATGGCCATGCTCAACAACCCGGCCCTGCTGGTCATGGACGAGCCGACCACGGCCCTGGACGTGACCGTGGAAGCCGCCGTGCTGGACCTGGTGGCCGACCTGCGGCGCGACTACGATACCGCCATCCTGTTTATCAGCCACAACCTGGGCGTCATCGCCCGCGTGTGCAACCGCGTGGGCGTGATGTACGCCGGCGAGCTGGTGGAGATGGCCCCGGTGGCCAACATCTTCGCGCATCCCGAGCACCCCTACACCCAGGGCCTCATCCGCTGCCTGCCCAAGCTGGGCAACAGCAAGAGCAGCAGCGTGCTGTATCCGATCCCGGGCCGCGTGCCCCCGCCGGACAACCTGCCGCCCGGCTGCGTGTTCGAGCCGCGCTGCGACTATGCCCGCGAGGCCTGCCGCCAGAAGCGCCCGGCGCTGCGCCCCATACGGGCCGGGCACTTCAGCCGCTGCCTGTTCTCCGAAGAGATCAACCCCGCCGACTGGGTGCCGCCCAGCGACCTGGTGATTGACCTGCAGCCGAGCGAGCCTCTGGTCGCCAACGGCAAGCCCCTCATCCAGGTGAGCGGCCTCAAGACCTATTATCCCCATTCCAACAACTCGGTCCTGAGCATGATTGGCCTGGGCCAGAAGGAGTACGTTAAGGCCGTCGACGGCGTGAGCTTTGGGGTGCCGCCGGGCCGCACCCTGGGCGTGGTGGGCGAGTCGGGCTGCGGCAAGAGCACGCTGATCAAGACCATCATTGGCCTGGAAGAGGTCACCGGCGGCAAGGCCGAGTTCATGGGCTTCGACATCAACAACAAGGTGGGCAAGCGCGACCTGGGCCTGATCCAGGAGTTGCAGATGGTGTTCCAGAACCCGGACGCCACCATGAACCCCAGCTACAGCGTGGGCCAGCAGATCGAGCGGCCGCTCAAGCGTTTCAAGGTGGTGCCACGCCAACAGGTGCGCGAGGAAGTCGTGCGCCTGCTGCGCGCGGTGAAGCTGGACGAGCACTACTACAACCGCCTGCCGCGCCAGCTCAGCGGCGGCGAAAAGCAGCGCGTGGGCATCGCCCGCGCCTTTGCCGGCCGGCCGGACCTGGTGCTGTGTGACGAGCCGGTCTCGGCGTTGGACGTGTCGGTGCAGGCGGCCGTGCTCAACCTGCTGCTGGAGATCCAGAAGGAATACGGCACGACGATGATCTTCATCGCTCACGACTTGAGCGTGGTGCGGTTCTTCTCGGACTACATCGCCGTGATGTATCTGGGCCAGATTGTGGAGTCCGGCCCGGCCGATGCCATTTACGCGCCGCCCTATCACCCCTACACCGAGTCCCTGCTGGCCGCGGTGCCCATCCTCGATCCGTCCGTGGCGCAGAAGCACATCCGGCTGGAGGGGAGTGTGCCCAGCCCGCTTAACCCGCCCAGCGGCTGCCGCTTCCACACCCGCTGCCCACGCCGCCATATGCTGCCTGACAATGGCCGCATGTGCGAGACGGACACGCCGCCCTGGCAGGAGGATGGCCCCGAGCACCGCATTTTCTGCCACATCCCGCTTGAGCAGTTGCGCCAGTTTGAGCCGGTGGTGCGCCAGCCCGCTCTGAAAGAGGCCCCCCATGCTGGTTAGAGACTACATGACCCGCCACCCCATTATGGTTGAGCCGCACCTGCGCGTGACCGAGGCGCAGCGGCTGATGGCGGAAAACAACATCCGCCATCTGCCGGTGGTGGGCGACGGCAAGCGCCTCCTGGGCCTCGTCACGCGCCAGCGCCTGTCCATCCCGCCCGAGCGGCTGGGCAGCCTGGACGTGTGGGAAATCACGCGCTACCTGTCCGACCTGACGGTGGGCAAGGTGATGGTCTCGGGCCCTGACCTGACGACCGTGGCGCCGGACGCCACGCTGGAGGATGCCGCCGACCTGATGATTCGCCACAAGGTGGGCGGTCTGCCCGTGCTCGAGGATGGCGTCGTGGTCGGCATTATCACCGAGACGGACCTGCTGCTGGAGCTGCAAAACCTGCTGGGGGCCATTGACCGCGGCTGGCGCGTGACCATGCGCGTGCCCAACGTGCGCGGTGAGTTTCTCAAGCTGACGCGCGCTATCTCCGACCATGGCTGGGGCATCATGGCGATGGGGGCGGTGCGCAGCCCACGGCGGGCCGACGCCGATACCTGGGACATTGTCGTGAAGGTGCGGCACTGTGCCCAGGCCGAGCTGGTGGCGGTGCTGGAGGCGATTGAGGGTCAGCAGATCGTGGACCTGCGCGAGACTGGGCCGTCCGAGGCGGTGCCGTCCGCTCACAAGCCTGTGCCGGCCTGAGACCGGCACGGCCCTACGGCGCCGAGCGGCGCAGCATGATCGAGCGCTGCACGTACAGCATGCGCCCATTGGGTGTGTCGCACACCGTCACGCCCGTATACCGCTCGACCCGCCACCACGTGGTTGCTCGTTCCATCGTGATGCAGGCGCTGGCCGCCCGGGCCTCTGGCCCCAGGTGGAAGGTCTGCGAATACCAGTTGTAGACCTGGGTGAAGTTATCACTGGTGCGATACGCTGTATCGCGCCGAAAGTATAGGCTGCCGCGGGTGTCGTAGAGGTTGTGCCCCGCGACGAGGACCGACCCCGGATAGGCGCCGGCGTCGTACTGCTTGAGGACTACAGCCGCGCCAAGGGCGAGGACCAGGGCCAGCAGTGCCCCCAGCGCCACGCCGGCCGCGATCAGCCAGCGCCGGTTCTGAGCGTGCACGATCATCGCTTGAGTATACTCCTGCTTGTCTTGCCCAAACTCCCTGTCAAGGGACGCAGCGCGTGAGCACGCCCTCGGGTCTGGGGTGGTCGGGTTGGCCCGCGGCACGGGCCAACCCGACCACCCCTAACAAAATCATCTATAATCCCGCGACTTACCGGGCAACAACGGGCGTTCGCAAACAGACGCTTGGTGCTGGGAGTGAGCAATGCTGATTGAAGTCATTGTGCCGGCCAGCCTGCCGCTGGGCCTGGTCAAGCTGAACGCAGACGGCCAGGAAACCCTGTGCTGGCTGGGCCTCACCCTGCAGCAGCCGCGCGTGGAGCTTTCGGCGCAGGCGGCCGCGGGCCTGAACATCACCGGGGCGCGCGCCGATGTGGCCCACCAGCGCGCGGCGCGCTTCTTCGACCATCACCAGCGCGCGCCGCAGGGCCAGGTCGTTATCGAGCACGCCCTGCCGCGCGCCATGGGCTTGAGTTCCGGGGCCATGCTTGGCCTGGGCGTGGCGCGGGCCCTGGCCTGGGTGAATGGCTTACCCCTTGACGATACGCCTGCCCTGGCGCGAGCCATTGGCCTGGGCCCAGAGCAGGGGCTGGCGGTTTTCGGTTTCGAGCGCGGCGGCCTCCTGCTGGTCGAAGCCCAGCCGGCTCCCGGCGCCCGGCCGCGCCTGCTGCGCCGCGCCGAGATCAGCCACGCCGACCCGGAGGCCTGGGTCATTGACTTTTACCTGACGCCGACCAATAAAGACACCCCGGCCGGGTTCCAGGCCGAGCGCCAGGCGGCGCTGCTGGCGGCTGCGCCGCACCTGAGCGCCGAAACGGGCCGCCTGGTGGATGAGCAACTGTGGCCGGCCGTGGCCCAGGACGATTTGCCCGCTTTCGCCCATGCCTTGATGGCCCTTCAGGCCCACAACCAGGCAGCGCTAGCCGAGGCCGGCCGGCAGTTGCCGTTGGCGGCGGCCGATGTGCCTCTCTTGGATCTCATGCGCGCTGAAGGCGCGCTGGCCTGGGGCCGCACTGCCACCGGGCTGGCGCTCTACGGCCTGGTGCGCGGCGCGCCCGCCAGCCTGGCGCTGCGCCGCAAGCTGAATGAGGCGGTGGGCCTATTTTCAGGCACGGTGATGGCCGCCATCACCGACAACCGCGGCGCCACCCACACCGAAAAAGATGAAGCCCAGGAGGACAACCGCTTTCGACCGATGCGGCTCAGGAATTGAGGCGGCATGGGGAAGCCGTGGCACGTCAAGCTGCGGGCCAGGCCGTGGGCCGAGCGCTCTCTGCGGCTCGGGCGCCTGGCCCTCGGCCTATGGCGGGAGATGGTGGTCAGTGGCGCGGGTTATCCCATTTTCCGGCGCGAGCTGACGTATTGGCAGCAAGGCCCGGCGGGCCGCTGGCGGCTGGAAGAGCTGTTTGCCATGCTGGCGCTGGCCAACCTGTGCCTGATGCCCGCCACCCTGTTGATTTTCCCGAAACTGCTGTTGGCGCAGTCACTGCTGGACGAGGTGCTGGGTCTTGGCATCGCGCTGCCGGCGGCCACCCTGGTGGTGCGCGAGCGTGATCAGCACAGTTGGGCGGTGCTGCGCGCCACCACGCTCACCACCGATCAAATTTTGGCCGGCAAGGTCAGCGGGCTGCTAAACCTGGTCTGGCAGGGCGCGCACTACATTGCCCGCGCGCGGC
>CAYUYN010000202.1:0-7470 GCA_964449185.1 uncultured Anaerolineales bacterium
GCCACCGGCGGCCGCCCGCGCGCCCAGGCCAAGCCCGGGAGCGGCGGCGCCCGTGAGCGCTCCGGTGCCCGCACGCCCTCGCCCTGGCTGATCATCGCACTGCTGGTGTTGGTAGGCGGGGCCGTGGGTATCGGCGCCTGGCTGTACTTTGGCGGCAATCCTTTGACCGCGGTAGCCGAGCGCACACCGACCACCGCCCCGGTGACGGCCACAGTTTCGCCGCAGCCAAGCATCACCCCCAGCCCCACCGCCACCGAAACACAGGCGCCTACCGAGACCCCCCTGCCGCCGGCCCAATACGTGGTGGTCGACAACGACACCTGCCTTAAGATCGCCGCTGACTTTGAAGTGTCGTTCCAGAGCATCATCCAGATCAACGCGCTCGACCCCAACTGCACCCTTTCGGTGGGCCAGGTGCTGCTCATCCCGCAGCCCACGCCCACGCCCAGCCCGCAGCCCTCGGCCACGCTCAACGCCAACATCACCACCGCCATCCCGCGGGCCACCTACACCGTGCACGCCGACGACACCCTGCAGGGCATCGCCAACTTTTACGGGGTCACCGTCGCGGACCTGATGGAAGTCAACGGCATCACCAACGCGGCCAACATCACCGTGGACCAGGTGCTCATCATCCCGCTGGAGCGCCGGGTAACGCCCGGGCCCACGCCCACGGCCACCCCGCCGCCCCCGTGGCCGGCGCCCAACCAACTGCTGCCCGTCGACGGGCAAACGTTCGCCGGGGCTGACAGCGCCGTAACCCTGCAGTGGGCGTCGGTGGGCACCCTGCGGCCAAATGAGTATTATTACGTTGAAGTGGAAGATGTGACCTGCAACTGCGCCGCCTTCCACCGGGCCGCCCCCACCGAGACGAAGCTGATCGTCCCGACCGTGTTCCGGCCGGCCGATGGCGCGGTGCATATTTATCGTTGGACCGTGACCACCGTGCGGCAGCGACCCAATACCGAGGCAGCGCCGGTCTACGACCCGGCCGGCCTCACCAGCCCGCACCGCGTATTCTCTTGGAGCGGTGGAGCAGCGCCCGCACCGTAGGCTTAGCGTGTGGGGGACGGCTGTCTCCCGTGGCTTGTGAAGGAGCACGAAATGGCGAGAATGGTTGTGTGTGCCAAACTTGGCCGGGAACTCCCCGGATTGAACCGGCCGCCCTTTGGCGGCGAACTCGGCAAGCGGGTCTTCGAAAACATCTCCCAGGAGGCCTGGCAGTTGTGGCAGCCGCAGTCGACGTTGCTCATCAACCACTACGGCCTCAACCTGCGCGATCCCGCCGCGCAGAAATTCCTCATGGAGCAGCTCGAAGAGTTCTTCTTCGGCGAGGGCGCGCAGCTGCCCGCCGACTGGATCCCCGAGGGCGAAGGCCAGCCCGGTCCGCGCAAGAAATAACGCGCGCGGGCCAACCACGCCGGCCCGAGTAGCGTATGTCCATCGAAATCGATTGGGAAGTCACCGACGCCCCGTCGGGCGACGACGACACCGGCGCCCCCCAGCGGCCCCCAGACCGCCACAGCCAGCCACCCGGGCCGCCTGCCAACGAACCACAGCCGGCAGGCCGCCAGCGCCGCCCCTGGTGGATCGCTGTGCCTATCGGCCTCGCCTTGGTAGCCGCGCTGGGCCTCAACTACGTCACACGCCTCGGCTGGCAGCGCATCAGCGCCGACGTGATTGCCCTGGTCCGCTACGAAGAACAACGCTCCAAAGCGGGGGATTTAGAGAGAGTGCTGCGCGTGCAGGACTATTCCAACGCGCAGTGGCTCGCGGTCCGCACGGCGCAGGTGGCGGCCAACCGCCCCGCGCCCCTGCCCGTGCCGGTGCTCACCCCCGCCCCCGACACCGCCGAGATCGGCCCGCTGGAGCTGATCGAGACGGAGTTGGTACGTACGGAGGTCCTCCGGCATTACGAGACCCCGGATGGTCAGGTCGTGACGTTCGCGCTGCCGCAGTTCTATCGGCGGCAGGGCCCCAACGCGGACTGGGTGCGCACCAATGTGCCCGACAGCTATTGGGGCGCCTGGCACGACTGGCAGAGCCCGCACCTCTTCGTGCGCCACTCGCAGCGTGACCAGGCGTTGGTGGACAAGCTCGGCCCGCGTCTCGAAGCGACCCTCAGCGCGGCCTGCCAGTTGTGGGGCAACGCGTGCGACGGCCTGCCGCCGGCCAAACTCTATTTGTCTGGGTTCGTTGGCTCGCTGGAGTATGACCCGCTGGCGAATGTGCGGGTGCGGGTGGAGTTTGGGCAGGACGGCAGCGAGGGGGGCCTGCCCGCCGACTACTTTTTGAGCGTGCCGTCGCCGCAGCTCGCCGGCTTGCCGGCCGACCCCGCCACCGAGCAATACCTCACCGACTACCTGGCCGTGCGCCTCATCGCCGCGCTGGCCGACACGGCCACGGCCACGCAGCGCGAAGCCGAGGGCCTGACGACCGAGGCCGTCAACCGGCTTGGCCTGGGCGACGCCGACCCTGGCTTTGCCGGCGTCAGCCATGACCGGCCGCGGGGTGAGGCTGGTGTGCTGTCAACCATCTTTTCCAGGCAGAATGCCGCCGGTGAAACCGTGGCCGTCTCCGTGCCGGCAGCGGGTTTACCCCTGGTCACGCGGTTGAACCCGCCGGCGCCCCTGACGACCTACGCAGTGCAGCCGGGGGATACGCTGCTGGGCATCGCGGCTGATTACGGCGTGTCGCTGGAGAGTGTGATCCTTCTCAACGGCATCGAGAACCCGGATGCCATTCAGGCCGACAGCGTGCTCCTCATTCCTCCTGGCGGCGAGGACTAAGTTAGTCGCTGGAAGTTTTTACCACTATTCGCTCACACCGAATCTGGCGACGGGTTTCCATCATCCGTTTCATCCGTTCAATCCGTTGACCACAGCTTTTACCCCACCAGCTCCTCCAGCAACCCCGCGCACACCAACACCTCTTCCCACACCTCGCCGTGGTCTTCCACCGACCACCAGGCCGACAGCACCGCCACCGCCACGCCCCATTTGGCCACACGCTGCCGGTCGAAGCCCAAGACCTCTGACAATATCGCCACGCGCCGGGCCAGCTTGCGCCCGGGCTGCGGCACGTCCAGATAGCCCGGCGTAGGGTTGTGCAGGAAGGCGCCCACCTCATAGGCGGCTTCGCCCACCAGGCCCTTGGGGTCGATCGCCAGCCAGGGCTCGCGCTCGGCGGACAGGATGTTGTAGTGGTGCAGGTCGCCGTGCAGCAGGACCGGCGCGGCAGCGTCGGCCAGCAGCTCGGCGAAGTACTGCTCGGCCTTGTCCACCAGGGACGCGGGCAGCGGGCCGGTGCCGCCGTCGAACATTGTGCGCAGCCGGCCCAGCCCGGCCGCCCAACCGGCCACGGTGGGAAAAGCATGTTCAACCGGCGCGGGCCGCCACAACTGGCGCATGACGTGGGCGGCGATCGTGGTGGCTTCTTCATCGTCGGCCAGGGTCGACAGCAGCATGCCAGGCCGCAGCCGCTCCAACAGCATGGCGCCGGCGGCGGGGGCGGCCTCCAGCAGCCGCGCGCTGCCGCGGCCGTCGTAGAGCCGCAGCGCCTCCATTTCATTGCGCAGCGCATCATCGCTGGGAAAGCCCAGCTTGAGCACTACCGGTGTGCCATCCCGCCGGACGGCCGGCGCGGCATAATTGTAGGAAAGGTTGGGAAATGGCGCGCTGGCCCGCACGTCCCAACGCGCCTCGCAGGCCGCGATGAGGTCCGGCAGGGCCTTGAGCCAGGCTGCGCCGGCCGCGCCGTGCAGGTCGCCGATGGTGCGCTCGAAAAACGGCTCGGGCGGCATTCAGACGCCACCCGGCAGGGTCACCAGCGCCGGCTCGATGTCGAATGCCAACTCACGGTGCGCGGCCCGTAGGGCGGCTTCCACCGCTGCCGGTGTTGCGGCCCTGGCAAAGATAAAGCCCAGGTAGCTCTCGCCTTCGGGCAGGGGCACGAGCGGGTAGTTCAGCCGCGCCGTGATCTCGATCGACTCGATGCCAGGCACGGCGCTGGCGGCCTCCTGGCCGCGCACGCCTATCAAGATGCCGGCGGCCGGGATGGGGATCATCATTACGCCGCCGGCCGCGCGCTCGCGCTCTACCCCGGGCAGCGACAGGCCCAATGCCTGCCGCAAGATCAGCTCTTCGAGTGAGACGTCCGCGTTGTGCGCAAAGCGCAGAATCTGGGAACACAGCCCGCCGATCGAGCGGCCGGCCACCTCGATTAGCCAGGCGCCCGCCGCGTTCACACGCACCTCGGCGTGGACCGGACCCTCGCGCAGACCCAGCGCGGCGGCGGCCTGGCTGACGCAGGCGGCGATGGCGGACTGGCTCTCAGCCGGAGCACGCGAGGGGGTGATGTACAGGCTCTCTTCAAAGAAGGGGCCGTCCAGGGGATCGGGCTTGTCGAATATGGCAAGCACGGTCAGTTGGCCGTCGGCCAGCAGCCCTTCCAGGGCGTATTCTTGGCCGGGCAGATAGCCCTCCACCAGGATCTCGCGTTGCCCGACCAGGGCCAGCAGGCGGCGCACACGGGCGAAGGCCGCCACGAACCCCGCCGGGTCGTCCGCCCGGATGACGCCCCGGCTGCCCGAGAGACAAGTGGGCTTGAGCACGCAGGGAAAGCTCATCTCGGCCGCCAGCCGGCGCGGGTCGTCCTCCACCGAGCACAGCCGGAACCACGGCGAGACCACACCCGCCGTGGACAGCAACTGGCGCATCCGGTGCTTGTCACGGGCGGCTTCGGCCGCCAGAACGGAGTTGTGCGGCAGGCCCAGGGCATCGGCTACGTGCGCGGCCACGCTCACGCTGGCGTCGTCGGTGGGAATGACAGCCTGCAGGGGCCGCTCGGCGGCATAGGCGCGCACGTGGCGTACGGCGCGGGCCGGGTCGCGAAAGTCCAGTCCTAGAACAGACTCGCCCGCGCCCACGTGCGCCGGGGGCACATCGAGGCCGCGTACCACCGTTACGCCCAGCTTTTCGGCCGCCGCCAGAAACGGCGCCATGCGATAGGAGTGGGCTGAGGCCAGCACCAGCACGCGCTTTGGGGATTGTTCAGCGTCATTCGAGCTTCGTCGTGGCATGACAATGCATTATAAAGCAGTCATGCGCTTGTTTTGGGGCGTTCTCGCAGCGGGGTTCTCACGCAAGCGTTCCTTGCGAGACCCCCAGGGTTTTTGAAACCCTTGGGGTCTGGGTTGGTCAGCCCCGCATTGTTGAAGGCTGGGGGCTATGCTAAACTCCGACTGTGCCAGGGTGAAATATCAAGGGGGTGGCGGAGAATCAGCAGAGCCGACGCCCGCTGTACACGGAGGATTTTTTGAAGCAAAGCAACCGGCTCAACTGGCTGGGTATCTTCTCGGGCATCTGCCTGCTGGGCGCCATTGTGCTGCTCGTGCTGGAGATGGTGCTGTTCAGCCGCACCTTTGCCGCCATGCCGGCCGGCCTCACGCTGGGCGGTGTGCCGGTGGGCGGCCTGTCCGAGCAGCAGGCCCTGGAACAGCTCGTGCTGGTCTACAACTCGCCCGTCGAGCTGCGCTATGGCGCAGAGCTCATCCTGCTCGAGCCTGCCGCCGTCAACTTTCAGGTCGACACCAACCTGATGCTGCCGGAGGTCAACCAATACCGCACCAACGAAGGCTTCTGGCAGAGCTTTTGGGGCTTTTTGTGGCTTCAGCCCGGCCAGGTCAACGAGGTGCCCCTGCGCTCGGCGTATTCGCAGGAGCGCCTGGAGGCGTTCCTGGCCGATGTGGCCGCCCGCTATGACCGGCCCGGCAGCCCGCCCCAGGCTGACCCGGACAGCCTGGGCTTTGTGCCCGGCGAGCCAGGGCACGCGCTGGAAATGGACGCCGCCCTGAGCGCCATCGACAGCAAGCTGCGCTCCCCGGCCGACCGGACGGTGAGCCTGCCCCTGAGCGAGCAGACCGCCGTGCGCCCGTCCTTTGATACTCTGTCTGACCTGGTGCACACCGACGTGGACCTGTTTCAGTTTGAGGGCACCCTGAGCCTGTTCTTGTCGGACCTGACCACCGGCCGCGAGCTGGTGATCAATGTCGCCAATGGCGCGCCGATCGCCGGTCCCATCGCCTACTCGGGCATGAGCACGATCAAGATTCCCATCATGGTCTCATTCTTTGCTCACAACTCGGGCCCGCTGACCGAGGAACAGAACTTGCTGCTGGCGCGCAGCATGGAGGAGTCGCAGAACACGGCCACCGACCTGCTGCTGAAAACCATCGGCGTGGGCGACGGCTACAATGGCACGCGGCAGATGACGGCCGATATGCAGCGCCTGGGCCTGCAGAATACTTACCTCAGCGGACTGCTGGATGTGTTTGGAGCGGTGCTGCTGCCCCTGGCCACGCCTGCCAACACCCGCAGCGACATTGCCACCAATCCCGATCCCTATAACCAGAGCACCGCCGAGGATATGGGCAATCTGATGGTGATGATCTACCAATGCTCGCAAGGCGGCGGCGGGCTGATGGCGGCTTTCCCCGGCCAGTTCACGGCCGACGAGTGCCGCGCCATGATCGACTTTATGAGCCGCAACGAGGTGGGGCCGATCTTTATCACCGGCGGCTCCACGCCCGACGGCGTGGTGGCGCACAAGCACGGCTGGGACCTGCTGCCCCTGAACAACGTGGGCGATGCCGCGCTGGTGTTTACGCCGTCAGCCAACTACGCCCTGACGATCTACGTGCACCGCGACGAGCCGATGCTGTTTGACGAAGCCAACCGGCTGATGATCTCGATCTCGCGCGCGGTCTACAATTACTTCAACTGGACCGCTGCCTCTTAATACTACTTTGTCAGATGCCTTACGGATGACCCTGTCGCATGAGTAACTCGCGAATGGCCAGCTCGCGCAAGCGATCCGCGATGCGCCGATGGATGGCCGGCAGCGGCGTGCGGCGCCGATCCCGCCGAGGGGGAAAAGGCCCGGCGCGGGCGACCGCGGCGGACTTGGCGTTGGCGTTCGCGCCATTCCAGCCAGACCAGAAAGCTGTAACTGAGCATCACCAGGGCCGCGTTGCGGTGAAAGCCAATCCACCCGTCTGCAACGGCTCGCCGTTGAGCCGGTGCAGGCAGCCGGCCCTGGTATTGGTCCCAACCCAAGAGCTCCTTGGTTTCTTCATGAAACTGCTCGACCCAGGCGCGGCGTCGTCCATCACCACCACGCCATCGCCTTCGGTGGGCAGGGCCGCCATCACCCGCACGCGCTGGCGCGTCAGGTCGGCCTCGTCCCAGACCCTGTCAGTCAGCAACCCCTGCAGTTGCTGTTCGCTGGTGCCCGGCACCACCGCCGCCAGCGTGTCGCAGTTCTTGTTGGGATGTTCAGTCAACAAGCCCGTTAGGTAGCGCTCGGTCGCTGCGCGGCTCTCGCGCCGACGGAATTTGAACTGGAACAACGCCAGAAACTCGTCCAGTTCCGGGATCGGTTCTTCGGGGGCTTGGGCCAGGCGATTTTCGT
>CAYUYN010000203.1:0-7467 GCA_964449185.1 uncultured Anaerolineales bacterium
TGTGCTCGATATGGCGACTTCGCAGCGGGCGGCTGAGATATGGCGTGCCCTGACGGCTGCTGGCCAGGTAATCGGCGTGTTGGACATTCTCTCCGCTGCAATATGCCTGCACCATGACCTGCCAATGCTTACCCGCAACGTGGAGCACTTCCGCCGAGTGCCTGGCCTGCGAGTCATCACCCCCCGATGAGCTTGTCGCGCAGATCGACCGGCCCTAACCTCTAATCCCGCGCTGCACTGCACCAAGCCCCCTAATCGCTGGACACACGCGCATACTCAAACTCACTGACCAGGCCTTCCTCTGCGAAGACCAATATGCATCGCCCGCGACGGCTGCCCGGCCTGCGTGGGGCCGGTGCCGCTGGAGGGCGTGGAGACGAAGGAGCTGACGCGGCGGCTGGGGGAGAGGTTGGTGGGGCAGGGCGGGGCGGGGTGAACCGGTGTGGGGGTATGGGAGTGTGGGAGTGTGGGGGTGTGGGGGTATGGAAGTGTGGATGTGTGGACGTGGGTTAAGATTTCGCGGAGCTTCGTCTGCGCGAAGTGGACCTGGAAGGAACCAACCGTGATGCAGCCTTCAAATCTTACCCCGCTCGGAAAAATCGTCCGCCTGCAAATCCAGCGCGCGAGCCTGAAGCTGGGCCAGAAGCCGCACCGGTATTATGACCCCGCGGCGCTGCTGCCGGCGGAGGCGCTGACATTGACGCCGCCCGGCGTGGTGGCCTTTCTGCCCGACGGCAGCGCGGTGCTGGACGTGCATCACACCGCCCACCCGCACACGCGCACCATGGACGGCACGAACGACATCTCGGTGGGCTTTACCGGCCACTATGCCCGCATGCGGGCCAGATACGGTTTACACCTGAGCGATGGCTGCGCCGGGGAAAACATCCTGGTCGAGAACGGGGACCAGCTCGACCTGGCGACGGTCCAGCACGGTCTGGCCATCCAGTCGGCCGCGAGCGGCGAGTGGGTGCGGCTCCAGCAGGTGGCGCTGGCGCTGCCGTGCGTGGAATTCAGCGGCTATGCGGTGCGCCAGCCGGGGCCCGAGGCCATGAAGGCTGCCCTGCGGTTCCTTGACCACGGCCTGCGCGGCTTCTACTGCGTGTTTGAGGGGCCGGGCATGGCGCGGGTGGCGCTGGGGGATAGGGTGTACGCGGTGGGCTGAAGTACCCGCCGGTAATTTTTCGGGCTCTTTACGCTATACTATCTGGGGTCCCCCGCTTTCCCCTGCTCAAGGAGGTCTACGATCAAAGAGTCCGTCAGTGCGTTCGCCCCATCACGGCTTTGCCTTGGGAGGCTGCTATCGGAGGAGACGCCAAATGAAAAAGAATGTCCCGCTCAGCCTGCTCGTTATGCTGACCTTTGTGCTCACTGCCTGCCAGCCGGCGGCCGCCACCCCTGGTCCGGGGAGTGCGACCAATGCGCCGGTTGGCAACCCGCAAAAGGGCGGCGCGCTGATCATCGCCTACAAAGATGATCTGGCCACCCTCGACCCCGCCATTGGCTACGACTGGACCAACTGGCCCGCCGAAAAACTGGTTTTCGACGGCCTGCTGGACTACGATGAAGGCACCACCCTCGAGCCGCGCCTGGCCGCCAGCCTGCCCGAGGTGAGCGCCGACGCCACGGTCTACACGTTCAAGCTGCGTACGGGCGTCAAGTTCCACAATGGCCGCGAGTTCACGGCCGACGACGTGGTCTACAGCCTGACGCGCGTGCTCGACCCTGCTACCGGCAGCCCGGGCGCCGGCTTCTTCGTGGGCATCCAGGGGGCGCAGGAGTTCATTGACGGCGCGGCCGCCACCGTGTCCGGCATCCAGGCCCTCGACCCCACGACTGTCCAATTTACGCTGGCGGCGCCGGATGTGACCTTCCTCAACAAGCTGGCGCTCAACTTTGCCTTTATCGTGCCACGGGAAGAAGTGGCCCAGGCCGGCGAGAACTTCGGCCACGCCCCGGTGGGCACTGGCCCCTTTACCCTCAAGGAATGGAAGTCCGGCGAGTTCCTGGCCTTCGAGCGCAACCCCGACTACTTCTACGAAGGTCTGCCTTACCTGGACGCCATCACCATCCAGGTGGGCGTTGCGCCCGATGTGGCGCTGCTGCGCCTGGAGAAGGATGAGATCCAGATGATGGGCGACCCGCCGCCCGGCGCTGATTGGGCCCGCCTGACCTCCGACCCGGCCTGGGCCAATCGCATCGAACGTGCGCCGCAGGTGAACACCACCTACATTGCCATCAACACCACCCTGGCGCCGTTCGACAATGTCAAAGTGCGCCAGGCGCTCAACCACGCCATCGACAAAGACCGCATCGTCCAACTGCTGAACGGGCGCGCCACCGTGGCCAACCAGATCCTGCCGCCCCTGATGCCGGGCTTCGATGCCGCCTATAGCGGCTACGCCTATGACCCTGACCTGGCCAAATCCCTGTTGGCCGAAGCCGGCTTCCCCGATGGCTTTGAGACCAGCATCGAATGCATCGCCGTCGACCCGCAGCCCAAGCTGTGCGAGTCCTTTCAGCAAGACCTGGCCAAGGTCGGCATCCAACTGACCATTAACACCCTGGCCGCGCCCAACGTCATCGAAGATGCCGGCAACGGCAACACGCCCCTGGTGTGGTCGGGCGGCCTGGCCTGGACCCAGGACTATCCGGACCCGGATGACTTCTACAGCCCCATCCTGGGCTGCGACTCCAACGTGCCTGGCGGCTGGAACTGGTCGCGCTACTGCAACGAGGCCGTGCACGCCACCAGCAAAGAGCTGCTGGGAATGATCGATCGCACGGCGCGCCTGGAGGCTTACAAGCCCTTGTTCAAGGCACTCATGGACGATGCCGTTTGGGTGCCGGTGATCAACGGCGAGTACGACGTGGCCCACTCGGCCAAGCTGCACGGCCAACCCACTCTGACCCATCCCGAGCATCTCTTCATCTACGAGACGATGTGGATGGAGCCGTGAGGCTGGCGGGCTCGCCAACGCCTCGCCCGGGTTGAGCGGCGCGCCATGTCGTCCGTCGTCGACCGTATACCCGAGATCCCCGCTGAAGCGGCGCCGGCGGCGCTGACCGTGCCAGGTGAGCCCACCACTTACCTGGCGCTGGTCTGGCGCCGCCTGCGCCGCGACCGCCGGGCGGTGCTGGGGGCCGCGCTGGCGCTGGGCATTGCCCTGGCGGCGCTGCTGGCGCCCGTGCTGGCACCGCACGACCCCACCGAGCAGTTCCGTGATGGCCTGACGCCTGACGGCCAGCCCGTCCCCAGCACCTTCCTAACCGGCGGCGGGGGGCGCTTCCCGCTGGGCACCGATGCCAACGGGCGCGATCTGCTCAGCCGCATCCTCCACGGGGCGCGGGTCAGCCTGCTGGTGGGCGTGCTGGCCAACACCCTGGCCGTGGCGCTGGGCACGGCCGTGGGCTCGGTGGCCGGCTTCTTGGGCGGCTGGGTGGAGACCGTGCTCATGCGCTTTACCGAGATCATGATGGCTTTCCCGACCCTGCTGCTGGCCATGACCCTGGTGGCCATCCTCAAGCCGAGCATGTGGATCATCATCCTGGTCATCGGCGCCGTCTATTGGACCTGGATTGCGCGCGTGATCTATGGCCAGGTGCTGGCCCTGCGTGAGCGCGATTTCATCGTCGCCACGCGGGCCCTCGGCGCGAACCGCGCCTATACCCTCGTCCGTCACATCCTGCCCCAGTTGGCCTCCACCATCATCGTGTGGGGCACCCTGGGCATCGCCACCAACGTCATGCTCGAAGCCAGCCTCAGCTACCTGGGCATCGGCGTGCAGCCGCCCACGCCCAGCTGGGGCGGCATGATCCAGCAGGGCCAGTCGTTCTATCGCACGGCGCCGTGGCTGGTGATCTTTCCGGGGCTGGCCATCATGGTCACGGTGTTTGCCTTCAACCTGCTGGGCGATGGGCTGCGCGATGCGCTGGACCCGGCCCGCCATGGAGGGCTCTAAGCGTGTCGCTGCTGCTGGCGCGCCGCCTGCTCCAGGCCATCCCGGTGCTGCTGGGCATCTCGCTGATGACCTTTGGGCTGATCTACTACCTGCCGGCCGACCCGGCCCGCATGTATGCCGGTCCGAGCGCCACGGTCGAAACCGTCCAGCGCATCCGGCACGAGCTGGGTCTGGATCAGCCGCTGTGGGTGCAGTACGGCCGCTACATGGGCCGCCTGGTCAACGGCGACCTGGGCTTCTCGTATCGCAAGCAGATCGCCGTCACGACGCTGCTGCTCGACCGGCTGCCCAACACCCTGGCGCTCACGCTGGCCGGTGTGTTGGTGGAGCTGGTCATCGGCCTGCCCGTGGGCATCGTGGCGGCCGTGAACCCCGGCGGTTGGGCGGACAGGCTGGGCACCGGGCTGGCGCTGGTAGGCATCTCCGCCCCGCCGTTCTGGTTGGGGCTGCTGTTGCTGTACTGGTTCGGCTATCGCCTCCCCCTCTTCCCGCTCGGGGGACCGGGCGGCCTGGACCACCTGGTGCTGCCGGCCCTCACGGCCGGGCTGGGCGGCGCCGCCTGGTATGCGCGCATGATGCGCTCCAGCACGCTCGACATCCTGTCGACCGAGTACGTGCGCACGGCGCGCGCCAAGGGCCGCTCGCGCGCCGCCGTGGTGGTACGGCATGTTTTGCCCAATGCCCTCAACCCCATCATCACCATGGCCGGGTTGGACATCCCCTGGTTCATCGGCGGGGTGGTGCTGGTGGAGCGGGTGTTCAATTGGCCCGGGCTGGGGCGGCTGGCGGTGGAGGCGATTGAGACGGTGGATGTGCCCCTGATTTTGGGGACGGTGATTGTGACCGCGTTGATGGTGGTCCTGGCTGGTATCTTGATCGACGTGCTGCAAGGTCTGGTTGACCCCCGCATCCGGCAAACTTGGCAATAGGCCGCTCGCCACAACTTCCAAGGAGACGAAAAACACCATGACCCGCCATCATCTGGACGACTCCCAGCCGCACGCATTTTGGGACTGCGAATATCCCCCGCGCCTCACGATTAAGTCCGGCGACACGGTGGTCTTTGAGACCCAGGAGGCCTCGGCCAACCAGATCACGCCGGCCTCGGGCGACGACGCCGTGCGCACGCTGAGTTTCGACCCCATTCACCCGCTGACTGGCCCGGTGTACGTGCAGGGCGCCGAGCCGGGCGATGGGCTGGAGGTCGAAATCGTCGGTTTCAAGCACAAAGGCTGGGGCTGGAACGCGGTGATCCCCGGCTTTGGCCTGCTGGGTGAGGAGTTTTCGGAGCCTTACCTGCATCATTACAAGCTGGGGCGCACGCACTGCGAGTTTCGCAAAGACATCAAGATTCCGTTCGAGCCGTTCTGCGGCGTGATGGGCGTGGCCCCGCGCGAGCCCGGCCGGCTGACGACGATCCCGCCGCGCGAGAATGGCGGCAACATCGACATTCGCCATCTCACCGCCGGCACGCGCGTGATCTTCCCGGTGCTGACGCCGGGCGCGTTGTTCTCGTGCGGCGACTGCCATGCGGCGCAGGGCGACGGCGAGGTGAACGGCAGCGGCATCGAGTCGCCGATGACCGTGACCCTGCGCTTCAAAGTGCTGAAGGGCGCCAAGGTGCCCGAGCTGCGCTTTGTGACGCCGCCCGGCAAGAAGCTGACCGCGACGGGCGAAGACGGGTACTACGTGGCCACCGCCCACGGCCCGGATTTGTTCAAGGACGCCCAGCAGGCCGTGCGCTACGTCATGGACTACCTGATGGCCGAGCACAACATGACGCGCGCGCAGGCCTACTGCCTGTGCGGCGCAGTGGTGGACCTGAAGATCAGCGAAATCGTGGACGCGCCGAACTGGATCGTCTCGGCTTACCTGCCGCTGAGCGTCTTTGCCAAGCCCAAGGAGGCCGCCAAGAGCCGCAAGGTGGCGGCCCCGCCCGCTGCGCGCAAGCGGAGCGCGAAGACGGTGGCGCGGAAGAGGCGGGGGTTGTAAAAACAAACCTGCCAGGTCGGCATCCTGGGGGTGCGGCACCTAACGGTGCTTGAAGACCTGGCAGGTTTTTCTTTTCAGCTACCCAGGCGTATCGCCACCATCTGGATATTCGTCATCTCTTCCATCGCAAAGCGCACGCCCTCGCGGCCCAGACCGCTGTGGCGGTTGCCGCCGTAGGGCATGTGGTCGGCGCGGAAGGCCGGGGTGTCGTTGATGATGACGCCGCCGAAGTTGAGCGCCTTCACCGCCTTGAAGACCCGGTCGATGTCGCGGGTGAAAACGCCCACCTGCAGGCCAAACTCGCTGTCGTTGGCCTGGCGCAGGGCGTCGTCGAAGTCGTCGTAGGGCAGGACGGACGCCACGGGCGCAAAGGCCTCCTGCGCCACCACCTTCATGTCGGGCTGCGCGTCGGCCAGCACCGTGGGCCAGTAGACGGCGCCTTCGCGCTTGCCGCCGGTGAGCACCCGCGCGCCGCCGGCCTGCGCCTCCCGCACCCAGCTTTCAATCCGCTCGGCCTCGCCCGTCTCGATCATCGGGCCGACGTCTACGCGCTCATCTAGCGGGTCGCCCACCACCATGGCCTCGCTGGCGCGCACAAAGCGCTCGGTGAAGGGCTCGTAGATAGCGCGCTGGGTGTAGATGCGCTGCACCGAGATGCACACCTGCCCCGAGTTGTAGTACGCGCCGAGGGCGGCGCGCTTGGCCACCAGGTCCAGGTCGGCGTCGGGCGCCACGATCACCGGCGAGTTATTGCCCAGCTCCAGTGTGACTTTCTTGAGGCCCGCTACCTTAAGGATGTGCTCGCCCACCGGCGGGCTGCCGGTGAAGGTAATCTTGGCCACGCGCGGGTCGGTCACCAGCCATTCGCCCACGGTGCTGCCTGAGCCGATGACCAGGTTGAAGGCGCCCGGCGGCAAACCGGCCTCGGCCAGGATCTCGGCCAGCTTGACGGCCGTGAGCGGCGTGGTGGTGGCCGGCTTGAGGACCACGCTGTTGCCCGCCGCCAGGGCCGGCGCCACCTTGTGCGCCACCAGGTTGAGCGGGAAGTTGAAGGGGCTGATGGCGGCGATGACGCCCACCGGCCGCCGCTGCCAGAAGCCAAAGTAGCCCTCGCCGGCCGGCACCGTGCCGATGACCTCCCCGCTGTACTTATTGCGCACTTCGATCCGTTCGCCGCCATCAACCCATTGGCCGTTGATGTAGAGCTGGTAGTCCATGCGTGGGTGTCCTTTTGGTGAGTGTGAGGGATATTGTATGCGGTGCTATGATTATGTGCACACCGGAACACCCCTGGCCCAATTGGCGTCTTAATCACATGCGCACTCTGTTCTCGAACCCCCTCAAAGTTAGCCTGCCGGTCGTCCTTGGCCTGGCGCTCAGCCTGGCCTGCAGCCGCTTGCCGCTGGGCGGCACGCCCATCCTGGGGCCGGGCACGGTGGCCGCCGGGATCACGCAGACGTTCGTCGCGGGTCAGGGCCAGGCCGCCGGCACGGCCACGCCGACCGCGGCCACG
>CAYUYN010000204.1:0-3736 GCA_964449185.1 uncultured Anaerolineales bacterium
GTAACTGCTCAGGCATCAAGCCGGGGCATGAGCGGCGGGCCGTTGAAAACGCCAGTCAGCCCCTCGATGACCGAGAAACCTTGCTTGCGCAGTGTCGAGACGCCCTGGGGCGCGCCTCGAATGCG
The DNA here is from genome assembly GCA_964449185.1 of uncultured Anaerolineales bacterium. Taxonomy (GTDB): domain Bacteria; phylum Chloroflexota; class Anaerolineae; order Anaerolineales; family UBA6663; genus CAYUYN01. The sequence continues at coordinate 126 of CAYUYN010000204.1, forward strand.
GCCGAAAGAGTCAGCGCCTTGGAAGGCATCACCCGCCACTATAGTCAGCTTTGCTCAGCAGGCAAGTGTGCAGCGCTGGCATGTCTGAGCAGTTACCAGGAAACGTATAAACCCAGTTTGATGTGTTCAAAGCCGTGTTGCAGGTACGCCAAATTGTTTGCCCACCCTTAGCGACTGACCTGCTCATGTGAAAAGGAACAAAAAATCCGGGCGACGCCGGATTTTTGTTTATCCCGTGTGGTTTTCTATTGCGCCGGTTCGGCGCTTTTGCTCTTGCGCTGGCGCAGGCGCTGCGGGTCGCTCTGCCAAAAGCCGAGCGCGGCCGTATACCCAAAGCCGAGCGCATAGAGGCAGACAAACGGCGCCAGCCCCGGCGCCAGCTCCAGCGCCAACAAACCGGTGACCAGCGCGTAGAAGGCCAGGAAGGCCTCGCCCCAGGTGCTCCAATCCACGCTCAAGGCATAAGCGCTGCCGGCCGAACCCTTGGGCGTGCGCAGGAAGACGCTGCTCTGGCCAAAGAAGGCCTCCCAGGCGGCGCGCGTATTGCCGCAGGCCAGGCCGATGCCCAGCAGCACCAGCACGGGATAGTACAGTAGGCGCAGCGGCCAGTCCTTGCGCAGCAGCAGCACCTGGCCCAGCGCCACCAGCAGCGGCGGGCCAAAGCCGGCCAGCCCCAACACCCCCAGGCGCGCCGGCGAAGCGCCGGGCTGCCACAGCACGATGGGCAGGCTCAGCAGGAGGGTCAGCACCATCAGCGGGTGCGGCAGGTAGCCCGCCAGGTGCAGCAGGCCCTCGAACTTGTGGAACGGGCTGACGCGCGAGGAGGTCACCAGCCCCCAGCCCAGCTTGCGCAGCACCTGGAACGAGCCTTTCGACCAGCGGAACTGCTGGCGCTTGAACGCCATCACGGTCGTAGGCAGCTCGGCCGGCGCGGCCACGTCGGGCAGGTAGGTCAGGCGCCAGCCGCGAAGCTGCGCGCGGTACGACAGGTCCAGGTCTTCGGCCAGGGTGTCGCCCTGCCAGCCCCCGGCGTCCACGATCGCTTCACGCCGCCACACCCCGGCGCTGCCGTTGAAGTTCATCAGCAGGCCCCCCTCGCTGCGCGCCACCTGCTCCACCCCAAAGTAGCCGTCCAGAGCCAGGGCCTGGGCGCGCGTGACCGCATCGACATCCGGGTTGAGGTGCTCCCAGCGCGTCTGGGCCAGCGCCAGCCGCGGCTGGGCCGCAAACACCGGAACCACCCGGCGCAGAAAGTCGGGCGCGGGGCGGAAGTCGGCATCAAAGATGGCCACGAACTCGCCCTCGGCCGCGGCCAGGCCCGCCGCCAGCGCGCCCGCCTTGAAGCCGGAGCGGTCGCGGCGGTGCAGCAGACTGATGGGGCAACCGCGCGCGCGATGGTAAGCTAAACGCGCCTTTACAATGGCGGTGGTGTCGTCGGTGGAGTCGTCCAGCACCTGGATGGCCAGGCGCTCGGTAGGGTAGTCCAGCGCCGCCGCGGCGTCGATCAGTCTTTCGGCGACATAGCGTTCGTTGTAGAGGGGGAGCTGCACCAGCACCGTGGGCCAGTCTTCGGCGCGGGTGGGCAGCTCGGGCAGGGGCTCGGGCGGCCGGCGCCAACGGCCGGTGAACAGCCCCAACAGCGCCAGGAAAACCATGTTCAGGCCGAAGACGGCCATGCCGGTTAGAGCAATCGCGTACAGCCAGCTAATCCAGTACACAGGGTGACCTCGTGGCAAACAAAGCCCGCCACCGCGAACGGTCGCGGGCCAGGCGCCAGGCCGCCGGGAAGCAGCGCCTAGCCGATGATATCGATCAGTTCGAAGACGGGGACGGGCTGGACGCGACCCTTGACCTGCAGCGGTTCGAGGGGATTGACGCGGACCACATCTTTCACGCGCTCGTAAAACTTATCGCTCAGAAACACCTTCCCCGCCATGCCATTTTCCTGAAGACGCTTGGCCGTATTGACCGTGTCACCAATGATGGTGTAGTCCAGCCGGTCTTGCGTCCCCACCAATCCTACCACGGCCTCGCCCAAATGCACGGCGATGCGGTACGACAGCCGGAAGCGGGGTTCCATGACTTCGTGCAGCGCGGAGATATCGTCGCGCATGCGGATGGCGGCGCGCAGGGCGCGCAGGGCGTGGTCGGGCTGGTCGTCGGGCGCGTTGAAAAAGGCCATCACCGCGTCGCCCACGTACTTGTCCACCGTGGCCTCGTGCAGCAGCAGGGCTTCGGCCGCGGTGCCCACGTAGCGGTTGAGGACCTTGATCAGGATTTCCGGGTCGAGCGTCTCGCTGAGCGAGGTGAAGCCCTGGATGTCGGCAAAGATGATGCTGACTTCCTTGCGCGTGCCGCCCAGGGCCAGGCTCTCGGGGTTGAGGCGGTTGATGACCGCCGGCGGCACCATGCGCTTGAAGACTTCGTACTTGCTCTGGAGCCGCTTGGTCTCGGTCAGGTCGTCCAGCACGATGGCCAGGCCCTGCGAGGCCTGGCCGCCATCCTTGAGCGGGGCCACATTGAGCGACCAATCCAGCAGGCCGCGCTCGGGGTGCAGCGGGCGCAGCTCGTAGCCCACCACCGCGCGCTGGTCCTGCTTGACCCGGCCCAGCATCAGGCCCAGGCGGTCGTCCAGCTGGGGCAGCGCCACCAGCAGGGGCTGCCCCACCAGGGCGCTGGCCGGGCTGCCCAGGATGGCCGCGGCCGCGCGGTTGCACAGGGTGATCAGGTCTTCCACGTCGGTGGTGATCACGCCCGAGGCCATGGAGGCGAAGACATTGTCCAACAGGTTCTTAAGCTCGTTGACCTCTTGGAACTGGCGCGCGTTCTCGATGGCAATGGCGGCCTGGTTGGCGAAGGCGGCCAGCAGGTCGCGCTCGCGCTCGCTGAACAGGCCGGTGCGGATGCGGTTGTCGACGTAGATGACGCCGGTGACCACGCTGCGCAGCTTGAGCGGCACGCACACGATGGAGCGCAGGTTGTAGCCCACCACGCTCTCCTGGGCCGAGAAGCGCGGGTCGGCCTGGGCATTGGTGGTGACCACCGGCTCGCCGCTGGCGGCCACCTGGTCGACCACGGTGCGGCTGACCTGGAAGGCGGAGGTGTCGAGCGACTCGCGCTCGACGTTGCGGGCAATGCGGAACTTGAGCTCGCCGGCGCGGTCCTTGAGCATGAGGAACCCGCGCTCGGCGCCGGTCAGCCGGATGATGGTGTCCATCACCTGGTTGAGCACGGTCGTCAGGTCGAGCGACGAGTTGATGACGCTGGAGGTGTCGGCCAGGGCCTGGAGCTGGTCCACGCGGCCTTCCAGGGCGGTGACGGCCGGCTGGAGGGCCTCGAGCTGCGTGCGCAGTTGCGCCAGCCCATCCATCACACCCGGGGGGAAACCGAGCCCGGCTTTAGAGAGCAGTTCCTTTTGAGTGCCCAGCAGCGCGCGGATATCGGCTGCCAGCTTGCTCAGGTCGCCAAGTTTCTTGGCAGAGGGGGACATGCCGGTGGGCATGAGCGAAGTCGTACCTCCTTGGCGCAGCGGCCCCGGCGCACAAAAAGCGGGCCGTTGCGAATGGGACTGGGCGATTATACGCCAGACAGGAGGATCGGGGTAGTGGGTT
>CAYUYN010000204.1:3836-7463 GCA_964449185.1 uncultured Anaerolineales bacterium
GGGCGTTTACCTTCTCAAATCCGCTGCCAGCCGCACCAGCAGCGCCGCATACACCCCGACCAGCCCCACATACCAGCCCTCCCAGCCAAACAGCCCGGGTTTGTGGGCGGTGAGGCCGGCCAGCAGGGCCGGCACGGATGGCCAGGCCTCCGGGAAGAAGAACCGCAGCAGGGTCCCAAACAGCGCGAGCGCATCCAGCAGCACCAGCCCGACCGCGATGACCCACAACACACGGCGGGCTGCCGTCGCCGGCGCCAGGTGCAGCCAGCCGCGCACCAGCACCAGCGCCAGCGCGCTGAGGCCGCCAAACAGATAGCGCGCCTGGTTGGATTGCAGCCCGACCGGCGACAACACGAACCACGCCAGCATCAAGGCGCCCGGCAGCGCCGCCGCCAGGCCCAGCAAGGGGTAGGGCGACATTGGGCCGGTCGCGTCGACGCGCGCGCGACGCTGCCGGCGCCAATGCGCCGCCCAGCCCACGGCCGCCAGGAACAGCGGGATGAACAAGGCCCAGTACACGGCCTGGGGCAGCCCGGCCCGCATCCAGCCAAAGTCGCCCCAGAAGCTGGCGAACACCGACCGCAGCGACTGCTCGAACTCGCCGGCCGCGTTTAGGCGCAGCAGGTAGGCGCCGGCGTGGCGCAGGTTGTCCAGGTTGGCGGCGATGTTGGCCGCCATGGCCAGGGGCTGCTTCGACACCAGGGGCAGCACCGCCAGGGGCAGCACCGCCAGCACCAGCAGGCCCGCCACCACCGCCGCCAGCACCGCCAGCGAGCGCCGCCGCGCCGCGACCGGCCCGTACCAGCGCCGGGCCAGGCTGAGCCCCACGAGGATGACGAGCGGGATCAAGAAATAGCCGGTGGCTTTGCTGAGCACCGCCAGGCCGATGCACACGCCGCCGGCCAGCACCCGCCGCCAGGTGACGCCCAACTGCTGGAGCTGCACCAGCAGGTACACGGCCGCGCAGGCAAAGAGCTCGGCCAGGTTGCCGTCGCTGACCATGGCGTTGATGTAGCTGTGCTGCGGCAGGAAGAGCACAAAGAGCGCCGCCGCCGGCGCCAGCTCGGGCGAGCGCGGCTCCACCAGGCGCGCGGTCTGGTACGTGAGCCAGATGACCAGCGGGCTCAGCAGCACCGACACCAGGCGCATTACCAGGAGCTGGAGCGCCACGTCCTGATTGAGCAGCGGCCGGACGGCCAGGGCATAGGGCACGTAGGCCAGCGAGAAGCGCCACAGCGTGCGCGAGTTGAGGCCGGGCAAGTCGTCCAGCCGCGCGGGCACGGGGTCGGGCGGGGCCTGGCGAATGTATTCCCAGCCGCGATACTGGTAGAGCGAGGCGATCAGCTCGCGCTCCAAGGCGGGCCGGGTATCGGCGGGGGTGATCAGGCGGCCATAGTGGGCCAGCAGGTGCGAATGTTCGAAGTGGCCGGGCTCGTCCGGCGCTTGCCAGGGCGGGGTGAAGGTGGCGTAGAGCAGCCCGCGCACCAGGGCCAGCGCCAGCAAGGCCAGCAGGGGCCGGGGCAGCACGCGCTACGTCCCCTGGCCCGAGAGCACAACCCCGATCGTGCGCAGCAGGATCACGATGTCCAGCCACGCCGAGCGGTGCTTGATGTAGTAGAGGTCCCATTGCAGCTTGACGGCGGCATCGGCGACGGTGGCGCTATAGCCATAGTTCACCTGCGCCCAGCCGGTGATGCCGGGCTTGACCAAATGCCGCGCGCGGTAGAAGGGGATCTCGCGCTCCAGCTCGGCGATGAACTCCGGGCGCTCGGGCCGCGGGCCGATCAGGCTCAGGTGGCCCTGGAGCACATTCCAAAACTGCGGGGCCTCATCCAGCCGGTAGCGCCGCAGCCAGCGGCCCACGCGGGTCACGCGCTCGTCGTTAGGGTCGGCCCAGCGCGGGCGGCCATCGGCTTCGGCCTCGGGGATCATGGTGCGGAACTTCCACAAGGTAAACAGCCGCCCGCCCTGCCCCAGCCGGGTCTGCCCGTAGAACACCGGCCCGCGGCTCTCCAGCCAGATGGCGGCGCCCACGAAGGGCAGCAGCACGGCCAACGCCGTCAGGCCCACCAGGGCCGTGCCGAGATCGGCCAAGCGCTTGGCCATCAGAAACACCTGGCCCCGGTCGGCCGGCTCGATAAAGGAGGTGACCATGAGGTCGGCGTCCAGGTGCTCGATGGGCACCCGGCCGGTGACCGCCTCATACAGCGATGACATGCGCAGCACGGGCAGGCCCAGGGCCTGGCACTCCAGCAGGGCCTGGAAGGTGGCGCCCGGCAGCTCGCCCAGCACGGCCAGAATGACTTCGGTGGCCGCGTGCGCGCGCACCGCCGGCAGGAGCGCCGCGGCCCCGCCCAGCACCGGCACGCCCTGCACCGTCTGGCCGTGCTTGGCCGGGTCCTCGTCGATAAAGCCCAGCACGCTGTATTCGCGCGGCTGGAAGTGCGCCAGGGTGGACACGATCACCTCGCCGGCCCACCCCGCGCCCACCACCAGCGCCCGCCGCTGCAAGTAGCGCGACACCACCAGCCGCAGGTACACACGCCGCCAGGCCAGGCCGAGCAGAAAGGCGCCGGCGATGAAGTACAGGATCAGTAGGCGCGGCAGCAGATCGCGCGGGGCCAGGAAGAACAGTACCAGGTACAGGCCCAGCGCCAGCCCGGCATTGGCCAGCAGCCGGCCGGTCAGCGCCGTCCAGGAGTTTACGATGCGCGAGGTGTACAGGTCGAGGTTGAGCAGGATCCAGGCGGGCACCAGCACCGCGATCCAGCCGGCGTGGGAGCGGAGGAAGGGCCAGGCGAACTGATCGCCGGAGGTCAGCGTCCACAGCCAGATGGCCCACAGCGCGGCCACGGCCGCGGCCAGCACGTCGCCCAAGAGCAGCAGCGCGCGGCGGTCCGACAGGCGCAGTGCGCGCGCGAGGGAGGCGCGCGGGTTGGGCGCCGGCCGGGCCGTAGTGGATGAGCCTGATTTGGCCGAATGATCCATGAAGCCCGCCCTCAGGCGGCCCGGGCGCCTCGCCGCACAAGACCCGTCCAGGCCCCCCACCCCCAGGCAAAATGGATCAACACAAAGGCCGCGACGAGGCTGGGCCACAGGCCTCGCTCGCCGGCCCGCTCGGCCAGGCTTCTGGCCGTCAGCGCCACCACGCCCAGGTAGAGGCCCCAGGCGGCCAGGGTCACGGCCGCGAAGCCCCACCCCAGCAGCGCCAGCGGCAGCAGCGCCGGGCCGCCCAGGCTCCAGGCCAGGGGCAGGGCCTGCCGCAGCCGCAACGAGCGCGGGTGGCGTTTGAGCATCTGGGCCTTCCACCAACCATAGCGCCAGTACTGCGCCGCCAGCCCGGCCAGGGTGGGCCGGGCGAAGTATTCACAGCGGATGCGCGGGTCAAAATAGACCCGTCCCCCCTGCTCGCGCACGCGCAGGTTGAACTCGTAATCCTCGTTCGTCAACAAGTTTTCATTATACCCCTCCGCCTTGGTCCAGGTCTCGCGCCGAAAACACCCGAACGGCACGGTCTCGACCTCGCCGGGCGGCGTGTCGCCCGCCAGGCGGTAGCGGGCATCGCCCGCGCCCAGCGGCGAGCTGACTGCCAGGGCGATGGCGCGCGCGGCCGGAGTGGGGGCGCCC